>JAGHCL010000063.1 GCA_021160485.1 Candidatus Desulfofervidaceae bacterium | reverse complement strand
TCTTTATTTCCTTGACAGATTACCTTCAAAGAAATGGATAAAAAAACTAATTCAAAAACGCATTACCAGGTTAGAAGAAATAGTCAACTGGTCAGAAATGATGGAACAAAAACTTAGAGCAAGTCATCAACCCAAGGACAGCAAGTTATTTATTCCAGTTCACCTCAAAAGACTCTTAAAAGTTGAGCTTGAATTTACAAAGGAGCTAGAAAGGACATTTCTACAAGATTAAAATATCCCTTTAACTATCTATCTCTACATCCACACGCAAATAGAAATCAAAAGGTCAATCTTTTTTGTTTTTTACCTCAGCAATAAATTCCTCTAATTTTTCTTCTACTATATTCCTTATCTCTTCCAGTCGCTCTTCACTAGTGGCTTCAAAGCGCAGCACCAATACAGGCTGGGTATTGGATGCCCGAATCAAGGCCCACCCATCTTCAAAAATAATGCGTACACCATCAATGGTGACGGTATTATAATGTTTGGGAAAGTATGACTGTGCTTTTTTTACCACTTCAAATTTTATTTCATCTGGGCATTCGGTTCTAATTTCAGGAGTAGAATAGGTTTTGGGCAAATCAGCAATAAGTTCGCTCGGTTTTTTGCCAGTTTTATCTACAATTTCTAAAAAACGCAGAGACGCATAGATGCCGTCGTCAAAACCAAAATATCTATCGGCAAAGAATATATGGCCACTCATTTCACCGGCCAGCAAAGCCTTTTCTTCCTTTAATTTACTTTTAATAAGAGAGTGACCTACCTTCCACATAATGGGCTGCCCACCGTGTTTGGCAATATCGTCAAAAAGGAGTTGTGAACACTTTACCTCACCGATAATCTTTGCTCCAGGATGCTCCTTTAAAATATCCCTGGAAAAAATCACCAATAACTGGTCTCCCCAGAGAATATTTCCTTTTTCATCTACCACGCCTAATCTGTCACCATCGCCGTCATAGGCAAAACCCAATTCAAGGTTTTCTTTCTTTACCGTGGTAATCAAATCCTGCATATTGGCTACTACCGTTGGATCCGCTCCGTGATGAGGAAAATTTCCATCTACTTCACAATAGAGAGGAGTAATCTCACATCTCATTTCAGCAAAGATTTTAGGAGCAACCAGCCCGGCTACTCCATTACCTGCATCTAAGGCTAATTTATGCTTACCCTGGATTTTTATATTATCTTTCATAAAGGCTATATAGTCGGGAATAATATCGTACGAGTCATATTTACCTGTGCCTGTTTCATAATCCTGTTCTTCTATTAACTGCCGTAGATGTTGAATTTGCTTGCCAAAAATAGTTTCTTTGCCCACACAAATTTTAAAGCCATTATATTCCGGTGGATTATGGCTTCCAGTAACGGCAATACCACCTTCTTTATCTAAATGAAAAATACTGAAATAAACTACCGGCGTAGGACACATACCAATGTCTGTCACATTACAGCCTGTGCTTAAGATGCCCTTGATTAGAGCTTCTTTTAGTTGGGGAGAACTTAACCGGCCATCACGTCCAACTACTACCTGTTTATAGCCATGACGGCGGACATAAGTGCCATAGGCCTTGCCCAGATGTTCTACCACCTCTGGGGTCAAATCCCTATCTACAAGACCACGCACATCATATTCACGGAAAATGAAGGGATTCACCTGGATACTCATCTTATGCCTCCTATGCTGTAAAAGATTGTCCTTGGAAATCCAACTCTTTTAGCCATTTCAAAAATTCTTTATTCTTCCATTCCCATTCATAACTGAGTTTTAATGCATAAAGAGAAATTTGAGTAGCGAGATATCTGCTTTCAAGGATTCGTTTCAGTGTGTTTTTGAGTGAATAAAAGGTTTTGTGTGCATTAAGCATAGCCTTTTGTAGGGTATAAGGGGAAAAATTGCAGGGCCGAAAAACAATATGTAATCCGTCATAAAGAGACCAGTCAAATGAAAGAATTCGTTTTTTCTTTTTCAATTCCTGATAAACAGGAGTTCCTGGTAAAGGAGTGAGAATGGAAAACTGAACAGAGCCAATTTTGTTTTTAAGAGCAAACTGGACCGTATTTTTGATAGAGGCCAAATTGTCTTTATCCAGCCCGAATATAAACATGCCATGAATATGCAAATTTAGTTTATTAATGACCTGAATGGCCTTTTTGATATCTTCAATGGACTGTTTTTTGTTCATCTCTACTAAACTTTCAGGATTAACAGATTCAAACCCAATATAGAATCCATCACAATTTGTATCCTTGGCTAAAGAGAGTATTTGGGGATACCTGGCGATGTCAACCCTTACTTGTGTAGACCAACTAAAGGCAAAGTTTTTTTCTTTCATAGCCAATAGCAAGGCCTTTGCCTTTTGGGGATCAGCGATAAAATTATCATCATAAAAAAAGACATGATAGTGGGGATTATTATACTGTTTTAATTCTCCAATCACATGTTCTACAGAGCGATACCGCATTTTTCGTCCAAACATCCTAGTAACTGAGCAAAATCGACAGTTAAAAGGACACCCACGTGAAGTTTGGATTGGGATTATCTTTTTTACCAGTCCCTTAACGGCTTGCCAGCCTTGAATTAAAGAAAAATTAGGATAGGGAAGGGTATTCAGATCTTCGGTGAGAGGAGCTGTTTCGTTGTGATAAATCTTTTTATTTTCTTGCCAGCTAAGACCCTTAACTTTAGAAAAAGGTCTTTTTCCTTCTAGTGCTTCTATTAACTCCAGTATAGATTGTTCGCCTTCTCCTCTAATAACAAAATCAGCATACCTTAAAGCTTCTTCTGCCAAAAACGTGACATGAGGACCTCCCATGGCTACAGGGATACCCATCTGTCTAACTTTTCTGGCCAAGTAGTAGGCTCGGATAGCAGTAGGTGTAATTGTAGAAATACAGACCAGATCTGCTTTTTTTATATCTGCCCAATTTAAAGGTGCAATTTCTTCAACATAGACCTTCGTTTTATAGCCATGTTTTTTCAGAATGGTAGCCAAAAGAATGGTGCCTAAACGCGGTAATTTAAATCGTGAAAAAAAATGTAAATTTTCTGGTTTGGGTTCAACAAAAATAATATTTTTCATTTAAGCCTCCTTGTCTCTCTAAAAGAGAAACCTATTCTAATCCCAATACCTTTGCTACCATTTCCACCTTACCCAGAGGGGCACTGATTTGAACACCCTGGACCAAATCTTTTATCGCTTCAAATGCCTCACGGGCAATGGCAACTCCTTCGGCGATGGCCGCTTCTCCTGTGGGGGATTTGGCCATACGTTCTACGATTTCATCCGGCACACTTACGCCAGGCACTTCATTTTTCATAAACAAGGCAGCCTTATAACTTGTTAAGGGCCAAATACCAGCTATAATAGGAATATTCAGATGTTTCACCTGGGTTATAAATGATTCTAAAGCCTTGATATCAAAAACAGGTTGAGTAATAGCAAATTCCGCTCCGGCCTTTACCTTGGCCTCAAAGCGCTCTATCTCCCTTTCTACGTTGACGGCCACAGGATTAACACCAACACCAATAAGAAAACCGGTTGCACCGCCAATGGACCTGCCTACCAAATCCTGTCCCCGGTTTAATTTTTGAGCCAAACGAACCAAACCAATAGAATCCAAATCAAAGACAGCCGTAGCATCAGGGTAGTCACCCAACTTTGGTGGATCTCCAGTGATAATAAGAAGATTACGTAGTCCCAGGGCATATCCACCTAAAAGGTCTGCTTGCAGGCCGATTAAATTTCTATCTCGGCAACAGACATGAAGTACGGTCTCTATGCCCACTTTTTGTTCAATTAACACCGCCAGGGCATGGGCGCTCATGCGGGCACTGGCCCGAGGACCGTCAGGAATATTGATAGCGTCAATCCCCATTTCTTTAATCAATTGTGCCTTGGCCAGGGCTTTACTAGCATCAGAGCTACGGGGTGGAGTTAATTCTACATTGGTTACAAATTGACCGGTAGCAATCTTTTTGGCCATGGCAGATCGCTTGGCCAGAGGAATGACAGGAGGAGTAACTTCAGTCTGATTCAGAGCGTGTTTTACGCCTTCTATGTGGATGATACGTCCTGGACTCATAGAATGCACAGCCGAACGCACTGCCTTAATGTGTTCAGGGGTAGTGCCACAGCAACCACCAACAATTTTCACTCCTTTTTGGATATAATACCGACTATGACTGGCCAAGTATTCTGGTGTGCAAAAATAAATTTTTCTTCCCTCTCTTTTTTGAGGTAACCCGGCACTGGGTTGAGCCACAAGTGGAAGAGTAGCTTTTTCCCAAACAGCATCAATCAAACGTAAAATATGTCTAGGACCTTGGCTGCAATTAAATCCCCAGGCAACTACACCGCTATTTTCAATAGGGGTAACAATTTCAGTAACATGTTCTCCAGAAAGCAAATGTTCTCCTTCTTCTATTGTTACTTCAGCAACAATAGGAATGTCTGTCCATTCTTGGATAAGACGGATAGTCATAAGTAAGGCTTCTAAATACACAAAACTTTCTAAGATAAAAAAGTCTATTCCAGCTTCTGCTAGGGTGTTAATTTGAACTTCATAGCCTTTACGTAAGTTTTCTTCTTTAAAAGGAGGAGTAATAAAAGGAGAAACAGGGCCAACGGTACCTGCAACAAATAATTCTTTACCAGCTATTTCCCTCGCCAGTTTAACACCGGCTTTATTGATGGCAGCAATTTTATCTTCTAAACCATAATTTTTTAGATGCCAGTAATTTGCACCAAAGGTATTGGTGCTTAAAATATCGGCCCCTGCCTTAGCATAAGCTATGTGGATTTCCTGCACAAGTCCTGGGGCAGAAAGGTTTACCTCATCAAAACAGCGATTGATATACACTCCTTTTTTATACAACATAGTCCCCATTGCCCCATCAGAAAGCAGGACCTTTTCTTTCAGTGCTTGCAGAAAGTCAGTCATCTGTTCGCCCCATTCTTAATTTTTGTATCTAGCACATAGAATGCCTTAAAATATAAGAAAAGGCAAGAGTGATGCAAATTCAGATTCAGTGTTGCTATTTAGCTATGTCCGATACTCGGCGTTGATTTTGATATATTCCTCGGTCAAATCACATGTGTACCAGGTAATTTGTTCGGTGCCTGAGTGTAAATCTACCTTTAACAAAACTTCTTTATTTCTAAGATATTCATGGGCAAGGTTTTCCGCTTTTTCTCCCTGTCCAAGACCATTTTTTACCAAACAAATATCGCCAAAATAAATGTCTATTTTATCTGGATTTATTTTCACCCCCGAACGGCCAATAGCGGCTATAATACGGCCCCAATTTGCATCCTCACCATAAATGGCTGTTTTTACCAACGGCGAATTAGCAATAGTGGCGGCAATTATTTCGGCTTCTTTCACAGACTTAGCCCCTTTAATCTCAATCTGAATGAGTTTTGACGCTCCCTCTCCATCCTGAGCAATCATTTTGGCCAGTTCAGCCGCACTTTCAAAAAGCACTTCTCTAAAAGGCCGGAATTCTTTTTCAGATTCTATTGGATTTTTAGCATAACCATTAGCCAAAATTAAAGCAGTATCATTGGTGCTTGTATCACCATCTACCGAAATTCGATTAAAGGTTTGAGAAACAATTTCTCCAAACATGGGTTGTAATAGCGGGGGAGTAATAGCAATATCTGTTACAAAAAATGCCAGCATCGTAGCCATATTGGGCATAATCATGCCTGCCCCTTTGGCTATACCCAGTAGAGAAAAAGGAATGCCTTCTATTTCTCCCTTTTTATATATCAACTTGGGGAAGGTATCTGTAGTCATAATCGCCTCAGCCGCATCTTCCCAGCCTATTGGGTGTAAAGAAGTAAGCAATTCCTCAATACCTGTTTTTATTTTTTTCATTGGTAAAGGTTGCCCAATCACCCCTGTAGAACACACCAAGACAAGTTGTTCAGGGATACCTAAACCCTTTGCCACCAGAGCCGTCATTTCTTTAGCATCCCTTTCTCCTTGTTCTCCTGTGCATGCATTGGCATTACCGCTATTAATCACAATCGCCTGGGCCAGACCTGATTTAATCCGATGGCTGGTCAATTTTACCGGAGCGGCCTGCACCTGGTTTTGGGTAAAAGTGCCAGCAACCACCGCTGGTTTTTCACTATAGATAAGCACCATATCTTTACATTTCTGATTTTTAATCCCTGCACTGGCAGTGCCGACTCGAAAGCCAGAGACAGAAAACACACTTTCCATCAAAATGCCTCCATTTCTCATCTTAAAAACTTCGTCTCATTTTATGCTAGCCAATAGAAAGGGTCAAGGAAAGTTTTTAAGTTATAAGATGATAGTGACTGATAATTAGACTACCATTCTCTCAAGAAAAGACACCCACAAACAAAGAGGGTAGGGGATTTTGGATTCCATCAATAATTACATTTATACATTTCTACCACAGCAATGCTTATATTTTTTCCCACTCCCACATGGACAGGGATCATTACGACCGATCTTGCGTCCCTTGCGTCTTACCGGTTTGCGTTTGGTTTCGCCCTTATTGTGACTCAGTTGAATCTGTTGAGGTTCTTCTGGCCTTAAAGCTTGCAATTCCTCTTCTCGTTTAATTTCAACCCGGAAAAGATGAATAATAGTATCCTCTTTTATTTTATCCACAAGCTGGCTAAACATCATAAATCCTTCACGTTTGTATTCCTGTAGGGGGTCTTTTTGTCCATAGCCTCTAAGCCCAATACCTTCTCGCAAATAGTCCATCGCCACAAGGTGATCTCGCCACAAGGTGTCAATCACTTGCAAAAATACATATTTTTCTAGAAAACGCATATTTTCTGAACCGACCAACTTTTCCTTTTCAGCGTAAATCTTTTTTACCCTTTCGCTAATGTATTCAGCTATTGCTTCAGGAGTCAGTGCCTTTTCTAAAATTTCGTCATCCAGTTTTAACTTAAACATTTGTTCTATCTGTTTCTTTAACCCTTCTTTATCCCACTCTTCAGGATGTCTATCTTTAGAGCAAAAGGTCTCTACAACTCCGGTAGCTATATCGTCAATGATTTCAAAAATTGTATCTTTTAAATTTTCCGACATTGCCTCCCTGCGCATAGTATAAATAACTTCCCGTTGTTTATTGAGGACATCATCAAATTCCAGAAGTTGTTTTCTAATATCAAAGTTATGTGCTTCCACTTTACGCTGGGCGTTTTCAATTGCTTTTGACACCCACTTATGCTCAATGGGCTCTCCCTCTTCCATACCCAACTTATTCATAAACCCAGAAAGACGCTCTCCACCAAAAAGGCGTAATAAATCGTCCTCTAAAGAAAGATAAAACCTAGAAGAGCCAGGGTCTCCTTGCCTTCCTGCACGGCCACGTAACTGATTGTCTATACGGCGGCTTTCGTGCCGTTCAGTGCCAATAATGTGTAAACCACCTAATTCAGCCACTCCTTCGCCAAGCACAATATCCGTTCCACGGCCTGCCATGTTGGTAGCAATGGTCACTTTTCCTTTTTGCCCTGCCTGGGCTACGATTTCTGCTTCTTTAGCATGATGCTTGGCATTTAATACTGCATGAGGAACACCTTCTTTTTTCAACATTCGACTTAAAAGTTCTGATTTTTCAATAGAAACTGTGCCTACCAGCACTGGGCGCCCCTGTTTATACAGTTTTTTAATCTCTTCCACTACTGCCTTAAATTTCTCTTTTTCTGTCCGGAAAACTACATCTGGATAGTCAATTCGGATCATCTCTTTATGCGTGGGAATGACTACTACATCCAAGTTATAAATTTCTTTGAATTCAGTAGCTTCTGTATCGGCCGTGCCGGTCATCCCGGCTAATTTTTCATACATACGAAAGTAGTTTTGAAAGGTAATGGTCGCCAAAGTTTGATATTCACTCTGCACCTCTACACCTTCTTTAGCCTCCAGGGCCTGATGAAGTCCTTCACTGTAACGCCGCCCAGGCATCAGGCGCCCGGTAAATTCATCTACAATAACAACCTTTCCGTCTTTAACAATATAATCCCGATCTTTTTTAAAGAGATAATGTGCCTTTAAACATTGATAAATAACATGAAGCATTTCTATATAGCGGGGATCATACAGGTTATCTATTTTTAAAAGTTTTTCCATTTTGGCCACACCGGCCTCGGTTAAAGCGGCTGTTCTAGATTTTTCATCTACAGTAAAGTCTACTTCTTTTTTCAGGTGGTGGATAAGACGATTAATCTGGTAAAAAAGGGATGTACTGCGTTCAGCTGGTCCGGAAATAATAAGCGGGGTTCGGGCTTCATCAATCAAGATACTATCTACTTCGTCCACAATTGCGAAATAGTAATCCCGTTGCACCACAT
>JAGHCL010000122.1 GCA_021160485.1 Candidatus Desulfofervidaceae bacterium | reverse complement strand
CCCTTTACACCTTAGTGGCAATAAAGGGATTTTAAATTTGAAAACAAAGGAGTTAGAAATAAAAGGCCATGTTCGCATCTGGCGTGATGATGGATATAAGTTTTGGACAGACCATCTTTATTATTCTGACAGCCGACATTTGTTATTTACTGATGCCCCGGTAAGTTTAGAGGAAACTTCTTTGAAATTGACTGCCCAGGGCATGAAATTTTTTATTAAAGAGAACAAATTGATTTTGTGTCAAAATGTAAAAACTCATTTTTATAGTTTAGGCAGGTAAGAATGAAGCTAATACGTTTTTTAAATTTTGGAGTTTGTTTTATTTTGTTTATTGGTTCCTCTCTTGTTTGGGCACAACCACAACCTCTCTATATCCAATCAGATAGTATGGAAGTAGAACAAAACCAAAAGTTGATTACCTTTAAAGGACATGTCAAGGCCAGACAAGAAGACATTCATCTTGAGGCCGATTTAATGCGGGTCTTTTATGTAAATGGTCAGACCCCTGACCCTAGAAAAGAAATAAAAAAAACCATTGAGCGCATAGAAGCTGAAGGGCATGTCATTATTACCCAAGAAAACAGAAAAGCCATAGGGGAAAGGGCGATTTTTTATAAAATACCACAAGAAAGAATTGTGCTCACTGGAAATCCCCAATTGCAAGAAGGAAAGAACATCATTAAAGGCGAAAAGGTAATCATCTATGTAAAAGAAAACAAGATGGTCGTCCAGGGAGGAAAACAACCTGTCCAGGCAACGATTTATCCTGAAAAATTAAAGGTAAAACCATGAAACATGTTTTGAAAGTAGAGCATTTGACTAAGATATATAAAGGTAGAAAGGTAGTGGATGACTTGTCCCTGCTTGTGCAATCAGGAGAAGTAGTTGGACTTTTAGGTCCAAATGGGGCAGGGAAAACGACCACTTTTTATATGATGGTAGGAATTATCAAGCCTAATTCAGGAAGCGTGGTGTTGGATAATAAAGATATAACTTCTCTTCCCATGTATCAGCGAGCAAGAATAGGTCTTCACTATCTACCTCAGGAGGCATCGGTTTTTCGCAAAATGACTGTAGAAGAAAACATCTTAGCCATTTTAGAAACCTTGAACCTTTCACGTTCAGAAATGGAAGATAGACTTCAAAACCTGCTTAAGGAATTGCGCCTTGAGCATCTGGCCCAAAATCGGGCCTTTACACTTTCTGGAGGCGAGAGAAGGCGCCTTGAAATTACTCGGGCTCTTGTCACCTCACCTATTTTTATGGCCTTAGATGAACCTTTCGCTGGTGTGGATCCTATTGCCGTCAGTGAAATAAAAGAGATTATCTTACGCTTAAAACAACAGGGTATGGGCATCCTTATTTCAGACCACAATGTCCGAGAAACTTTAAAAGTATGCGACCGGGCATATATTCTAAACGAAGGCAAGATATTGGAAGCAGGAACACCTGAGGAAATTGTAACCAGCCCGTTAGCTAAGCAATTTTATCTAGGGGCAGATTTCACCCTTTAAAGAGGTAGTTTAATGGAATTAAAGCAGCACTTACGTCTCACCCAACAATTAGTAATGACGCCTCAACTGCAACAGGCAATCAAGTTATTGCAACTTTCCCGTTTTGAGTTGTTAAACACCATAAAACAAGAGATGGAGACCAATCCCATTTTGGAAGATGAAAACGAAATTGAATTGACTGAAATTAGTATTATTCAAAGCGGTGAAGAAAAAGAAGAAACTAGAAAACTAGAAGAGTTAGTAGAAATTTGGGAGCAATACACCCAAGATGTCTATTTAAAAGAAGGAGGGGTCTACGAAAGAGAAGAAAAGGAAGAAGCAACCTGGGAAAACCTAGTCACCAAGGGACCTTCCCTAACTGAACATCTGTTATGGCAACTGCGCCTCTCAGATATGACGGAAAAGGAAAAGTATATCGCCCGTTTTATTATCGGAAATCTGAACGAAGATGGGTATCTGAGAAGTTCTTTAGAAGAACTGGCCCTCCAGACAGAAACTACAGCTCAAGAAGTAGAGAAGGTTCTTAAAAAAGTTCAGGAGTTCGACCCTATTGGAGTGGCAGCTAGAGATTTAAAAGAGTGTCTTTTATTGCAGGTTAAATACTTCAAAATTGATAATCCTCTTGTAGAAACAATTATAAACGATTATCTCCCCTTTTTAGAAAAAAGAGACCTGAAAGGAATTGCCCGTAGTCTTAAGTTACCTATAGAAGAAATTAAAAAGGCAGTAGAACTCATATTACACCTAGAACCAAAACCAGGTCGTCAATATAGTAGCGAAAATCCTATTTATATTATTCCAGATGTGTATGTATACAAAGTAGAAAACGATTTCGTCATTGTCTTAAATGAAGAAAGCCTGCCTAAGTTGAGGATAAATAAATATTACCAGAAATTGATGTCTGAAGACAACTTGCCTGATAAAGTGCGAGTATTTCTCCATAATAAATTTAAATCAGCCACCTGGTTACTTAAAAGCATTCACCAGCGTCAACGGACACTCTATCGGGTAGCCTATAGCATATTCAAATTTCAAAGAGATTTTTTAGAAAAGGGCATTGAACACCTGCGACCTTTGATTTTAAAAGATGTAGCTGACGATTTAGGAATACACGAATCCACTGTAAGTAGAGTAACGACAAACAAATATGTCCAAACCCCTCATGGTTTATTTGAATTAAAGTTTTTCTTTAATGCCGGCATCAACGACGTTTCTGGTTCCTTTTTAGCTGTGGAAAGCATTAAGGCAAAAATCAAGGAAATTATCGCTTCAGAAAACCCCAAGAAGCCATATAGCGATGAAAAGATTGCTGCCATTTTAAAAGAAAAAGGAATTAATATCGCGCGGCGCACAGTGGCTAAATACCGCGAAACTATGGGCATTCTCTCTTCAAACCAAAGGAAAAAATTACTTTAGAGGAGGTCAGTATGCAAATTTCGGTTACCTTTCGTAATATCCGTCCTTCTGAAAGTATTAAAAGTTATGCTGAGAAAAAGATTGGTCGTTTACAGAGATTCTTGCGGAGTGATAACATAGAAGCCAATTTAGTGGTCTCGGTAGAAAAATTTAGACATCTGGTGGAATTAAATATATGGGCCGATGGAGACAATATCTATGGCAAAGAAGAGGCAGAAGATATATACGCTGCCATTGATACTGTGATGGATAAAGTAGAAAGACAGATTAGTAAACTTAAAGAAAAAAAGAAAGGAGGAAATAAGGGAGCCCAAATGCCAGAACCAACTGAAACTCCTCTCCCATCCCCTCAGATCATCAGGAGTAATAAATTTTATCCCAAACCTATGGATGTAGAAGAAGCAGTTAATCAAATGGAGGTTTCTGGTGAACACATTTTAGTATTTATAAATTCTGAAACAAATAAGATGTGTGTCCTTCATAAAAATGAAGAGGGCCACTATGATTTAATTGAACCTAATGTGTAATTATCAGTAACTAGTGGTGAGTAGATGGTGAAAATAGCCTCTCAGGTAAACAAAAGGGGTTGCTATTTACTATTCACCACCACAAAATCACATTAACCGCGGGTTTATTATAACATAATGGCTTCTTTAAACTTAATCATAATTACAGGCACCTCTGGCGCAGGAAAGAGCACAGCCTTAAAAACCTTCGAAGACTTAGGTTTTTTTTGTGTAGATAACCTCCCCCTTTTTCTTTTACCTAAGTTTTTAGAACTAGTCCAAAAAAGTAGAGTTAGCAAAATAGCCCTAGTTATGGATGTAAGAGAAAGAGAATTTTCTCAGGCAGGCATGTCTGTCTTGCAAGATATAATTCAACAAGGCTATGAACCTGATATTTTATTTTTAGATGCCCAAGATGAAGTTATTATCAGACGCTACAAAGAAACACGGCGTAAGCATCCTTTATCTAAAAACGGCAAGAGCATTTCAGAAAGCATTGCCGAAGAACGGTTTTGTTTAAAAAACATCAAAAAAATTGCCACACAAATTATAGACACCAGCT
>JAGHCL010000213.1 GCA_021160485.1 Candidatus Desulfofervidaceae bacterium | reverse complement strand
GGCTTTTATGCCCTGTTAAAGGAAAATCCCCATTTAAGAAGACTGATTTTACAAATATTTGGGGCCAGCAAGTTTCTGTCAAGCCTCTTAATCAAACATTACCAACTATTTGATAACCTCATTTCTGCTTACCAAGCCTTACCAATCAAGACTGAAAAAGAACTTAGAGAGACCTTAAACATAGCCATTGAAGATAAAACTGATTTGGAAGAAAAGATGGAAGCACTCCGTTTGTTTAAAAATGAAGAACTTCTCCGAGTTGGCTTTCACGACTTGGCCGGCAAATTAAATTCCCTTCGTGTTTCCCATCAGTTGAGTCTGGTAGCAGAATTGTGTATTAAACAGGCGTTAATCTGGGCCAAAGAAGAAGTAAATAAAAGTGTATCTCCACTCCACCTTCCTTTTGCCATCCTGGCTTTAGGAAAACTGGGCAGTCAGGAATTGGCCTATCATTCAGACCTGGATTTGATTTTCATTTATGATTACCCTCCAGACACCGATCTTTCTTTTCAACAAAACGCTCATGTCTATTTTGTTAAAGTGGCTCAACGTCTGATATCTATCCTTACCCTCCCCCATGCTGGCGGCCCTGGATATGAAGTAGACACTCGATTGCGACCATCAGGACGCTTTGGCCCTCTGGTTGTCTCACTGGCAGCATTCAAACACTATCATCAAACCCAGGCCCAACCCTGGGAACACCAAACTTTGTTAAAGGCAAGAGTGGTTACAGGGGAGAAAAAATTAATAGAGGAGTTTGAAATTTTCCGCCAGTCCTTACTTTTTGAAAGAAGGAAAGATACTTTCTGGCAAAAAGAAATTAAGAATATGCGCAAACGCATCTTACAAGAACGGGCCAAGGAAGCAAATGATAAATTTAATCTGAAGCTAGGAAAGGGGGGGCTTATAGAAATAGAATTCCTCACCCAGTATCTCCAGCTCACCTATGGAAAAGATTACCCTTCTTTGCGCCAGCGTCACACCCTGAAAGTGTTAAAGGCTATAAAAAAAGCAGCTTTATTACCAAAGGAAGAGGCTGACGTCTTGATAGAAGGATATAATTTCTATAAGGCTTTAGAACATCGGTTAAATTTACTTTATGACCGTTCTTCAGATAGCTTGCTTACCCTTGAAGCCCTTAAGGAAATATGGGAAAATTGGGGATTAGGAAAACCTCCCTTTAACATTCCTTCGGATAAAATTGGCACTTATACACAACAATTAAGGAAGAATATCAGAAAAATATGGGAAAAATTTCTAAATTGAGTAAATGAGTTAAAATGTTAAAAGTTTAATGCTAAAATATAGCATGTAGAACAGCAAGACAGTGAAGAGGCAAATTTATTTAAAAATTAATGTTTTATACATTAAGTTATTTCCAGCTTTCTGCGAAAATCTGTGTCCTCACAACCACTTAACTACTTAGCTACTTTTTATATTTTTCCTGCCTTTTGGCTTTTGAACAAAAGTAAATTTTAAGTTGAGAAGAAGGGATTGCAAAGATCAGAATTTTTATATAAAAGCAATTCAATGATGGGTAGAAACCATAAACATTTCACATTAAGATTAGTCTTTGTTATCCCCTTCTTCACTACAAGCCTAGTGCTCATTACCAGCCTTTGGTTTATCAGAGCATTTCTTACCGAAGCCGGGTTTAAAATGATTTTGTTGAGCACAGGTCTTCTTATAGGCATAGCTTTCATTGCAGGCTTAGCTTTGGCAATGGCTATTTCTCGCCCTCTCAGGACCCTGGAAGACAAGGCTCAGGCCGTTATTCAAGGGGATTTAGCCCAAGAGATAACCCTTCCTCTTCGGGACGAGCTAGGTAGTCTGGGCCATATTTTTAACGAAATGATTGCTGCATTTAATAAATATCTCAAAGAAAGCATGGAAGCAGGAGTAGTGGTGATAAACAATAAAGGATTTATTACCAGTACAAACTATGTTGCCAATCAAATTTTTAACATTCCTCAAGGAGCAATGGAGGGAAAACATTACACCGAAGTATTTGCTCCAGTCCCAGAACTCTTATCCTTAATAAAAACAGCCTTGGCTGAACAAAAGCCTTTTTCTGTTCAGGAAATGAAAATGTCCAAAGAAGAACTTATCTTGAATGTAGGTGTTTCTGTATTTAAAGAACCACAAAATTTATCCCCAGGATTAGTGATCTTTTTTAGAGAAGTAAGCCAGCTAAAGGAATTCCAACGCCAACTAGCCCATGCAGACCGTTTGGCTTATCTAGGCACCTTAACCGCCGGCCTGGCTCACGAGATAAGAAATCCTTTAGCAGGCCTGCAAAGTCTGGTAGAATTGGTAGAAACAAATTTGACCAATCCCCAACGCTGTCAGAGATATCTGGAAGAAATAAATAAGGTAATTACTAGACTCAATTCGTTGGTAACTGATATGCTCGCTTATGCCCATGCAGATCCAGAGGAGTTCAAACTTATAGAAATCAACCAGCTGTTAGAAAACACATTGACCATGCTGGATTATGAGTTTAATATAAATGAGTTTGAAATAATAAAAGACTTTTCTTCCCAGCCATTAACAATTATGGGAGATGAAGCAAAACTCATTCAGGCATTTAATAATGTTATACGCAACAGTTTGCAAGCCACGCCGTCTGGAGGAACCTTGATTATCGCAACTGCTTTAACCCATAAAAAGGTCACGGTGGAAATCACCAATACCGGTTCATATATTCCTCCAGAAAAGCAGGAAGCAATATTCGTCCCCTTTTATACTACTAAATCTAACGGTACTGGTTTAGGCTTACCCATTGCCAAACGGATTATAGAAAGTCACGGTGGCAAGATAGAGTTAAAAAGTAGCCCAGAAAAAGTTACTACTTTTATAGTGGAGCTGCCAATTTCAAAATGAGTTATCGGTTGCTAATTATTGAAGATGATAGTACCATGCGTTTTGCCCTAAGTGAACTGCTTTCTCAAAGGGGTTATGAAATAGTAGAGGCTGCAGATGCTGAAGCAGGCCTTAAAGTAGTCCAAAAAGAAGAAATTGATTTAGCCATTGTGGATATCAAACTCCCTGGAATGAATGGCCTAGAAGCCATTTCACTAATACAGGAAAAAGACGCTTCTTTACCTGTAATTATCATCACTGCCTACGGAGATAAAAAAAAGGCACTTGAAGCTCTGAAAAAAGGCGCCTACGACTATTTTACCAAACCCTTCAAAATGGAAGAAATTGAAATTGTCATTAAACGGGCCTTGGAAAAGAGACGACTTGAAAAGGAGATACGGACGTTGAGGCAGCAGATTGAAGTTGGACAGGAATTTAGAGAAATTATCGGCCAGAGTGAAGCCATGAAAAAGCTTTTCAATCTGGTTAAAAAGGTTTTAGATACAGATGTAACGGTGTTAATTTCAGGAGAAAGCGGAACTGGAAAGGAGCTCGTGGCCTCTGTGCTTCATCACCATAGCCCACGTAAAGACAAACCCTTTATAAAAATAAACTGCGCTGCCATTCCCGAAACATTATTAGAAAGTGAGCTCTTTGGATACGAAAAGGGAGCCTTTACAGGTGCAATCTCTTCTAAACCCGGCAAATTTGAGTTAGCCCATGAAGGAACAATATTTCTAGATGAAATTGGAGAAATGCCTCTTTCTATCCAGGCTAAAATCTTGAGAGTGCTTCAGGAGAAAGAATTTGAACGGGTTGGAGGAACTAAAACGATAAAGGTTGATGTGAGAATTATTGCCTCTACTAATCGGGATTTATGGGAAGCCGTTCAGAGGAAGACCTTTCGTGAAGACCTTTATTTCAGGCTAAATGTAATAAACATCCATCTCCCACCTTTAAGGGAAAGAAAAGAAGACATACCCTTGCTAATTGAACACTTTATAAGAAAATAT
>JAGHCL010000077.1 GCA_021160485.1 Candidatus Desulfofervidaceae bacterium | reverse complement strand
TTGTAAAATTACCTAACTACTCCTATTTTTAAAAACTTTTTAATTCTAGGCATATGCAATTTCCACTCAACTTAAACAGTTTCTTTAGTAATAATACCGGATAAATCTTAACACCTCTTTAGAAATTTCATCATAGCAGGCATAAATACTTCCACCACTAGGGCTCCAGTTTATCTGTCCCTCCACGTCTAATTGAGCAATCTCTTGATTCATTTCTTTATCCACAAAGGTAAGTTTAACCGTCACAAAACCAGCCCCTATGTGCCCTATACCCAATGAGATTCCCCTTTTCAACCGGCTTCCTGGGTTAAATTGGGTAATAACCCCATGTAACAATAGCACTTTCTCTTTTAGTTGGGTAGGGTGTCGCCTCACTTGGGTAAACAACCTTTCTTTTTCCACCAAGGCTGCAATTTTATCAGGAATAACCCTCTGGGCTTCTCTGGACACACTACTACCCAAACTTGTAGAAAAATCAGGAATTTCTACTACTGAATATTTACCAAAATTTGTGACAGGCGTTTTTAAAACAGCTATTCTATGAGTGCTACAGGCAAAAAAACTTACCGCTATGATTAAAAAATACAAACTTTTCTCTTTAAACACCTTTATCATAGTAAGCTACCACTTCTCAATGTCTTAACAACAAATGGTCAAAATACCCTCTCCACATTATGGGTCTATCCTACTTCAGTCTTACCTTCTTTGTCAATTAAGAAATGTCAAAAATTTATGTATTTCATCAAAGGTAGTGGTAGTAAGCGTTTATTGGAAAACCGGGCAATTATTTAATCATAAGCCGAGCTGTCATTTTTCTTAAGAATAGGCTAGAATATAGACATGAAAATTACTATCATTGGCGGCGGCCTTGCCGGAGTAGAAGCAGCTTGGCAGGTTGTAAAACAAGGGGGAAAAGTTATCCTCTATGAAATGCGCCCCAAAAAGTTTACACCTGCTCATAAAACTCCATATCTAGCAGAATTAGTATGTAGTAATTCCTTGCGTTCGCAGGCGGTTAATGCCGCAGTCGGGCTTTTAAAAAAAGAGATGCAATGTCTAGGCTCTCTGGTAATGGAAGCTGCCTTAGCTACTGCCGTTCCCGCAGGCAAGGCCCTGGCGGTAGATAGAACACTATTTGCTCAATATATTACCAAAAAAATTAGTCGGCATCCAAGGATTGAAATTCGCCATGAAGAAGTAAAACACATTCCGCGTTCAGGTATTGTCATTATTGCCACCGGACCTTTAACTGGCAATAGCCTGAGCGAAGACCTGCGCCGTTTGACAGGCAAGGATTATCTCCATTTTTATGATGCCATTGCCCCTATTGTCTATGCAGAATCTATTAACATGGAAATAGCCTTTCGTGCGTCCCGTTACGGCAAAGGCGAAGATTACATTAATTGTCCGATGGACGAAAAAGAATATGACCGGTTTTATGAGGCCTTATTAAAGGCCGAACGGGTGCCTTTGCATACCTTTGAAAAACCTCACTTTTTTGAAGGTTGCTTGCCTATAGAAGTTATGGCCGAACGAGGTAAAGATACATTGCGGTTTGGTCCGATGAAACCAGTGGGATTAACCGATCCCCGCACAGGTAAACAGCCCTATGCAGTTGTACAGTTGCGGCAGGATAATCAAGAAGGCACATTATACAACATGGTCGGTTTTCAAACTAAACTTAAATGGACAGAACAAAAGCGCGTTTTTAGATTAATTCCTGGTTTAGAACAAGCAGAATTTGCCCGCTATGGTAGTATTCATCGCAACACGTTTATTGATGCCCCGCGCTTACTTGATCATTATCTACGTCTAAAACCAGCCCCTCATATTTTTATTGCCGGCCAGTTAAGTGGAGTAGAAGGTTATGTTGAATCAGCCGCAACCGGCATTTTAGCGGGTATCAACGCCTGGCGTTTGGGACAAAACAAACTCCTGATTTCTCCACCTCCTACTACCGCCTTAGGGGCATTGATTTCCCATCTAACAAACATAGTTACAAAAAACTTTCAACCGATGAACATTAATTGGGGACTGTTTCCCTCACTTGGTAGGCAAGTGCCCAAAAAAGAACGTGGCAAACTATATGCAACCCGAGCATTGGCTGATTTAGAAAGATGGTTGAAAGACTGCTATGAGTGACGAGTGATGGGCAAAGGCATAAGTAAATGTAAAGTGGAGATACGCCGGGTAGGGTTGATATAAAGATCGTTCAAATACAGATCACATGAAAAACCATGACTTACAAAGAAGCCATTACCATCCAAAACCGGCTGCGGGATAAAGTAATTTTGATACCTCCCTCTCACTTTTCACCACAGTTGGTGACAGGCACCGACATTTCTTATAGTCGCAAAGATAATATTTTCTATGCTGTAGTGGTAGTCTTACGCCTTTCTAATCTGGAATTGATAGAAAAACAAGTAATAATAGGACAAACTGACTTTCCCTATATCCCTGGGCTACTCTCCTTCCGTGAAGCCCCCTTTTTGATAAAGGCTGTGAAACAACTTAAACATATGCCTGATGTAATCCTGGTAGATGGTCAGGGCATTGCTCATCCCCGTCGGATTGGCTTGGCAAGTCATCTAGGGATATGTTTAGATATACCTACCATTGGGTGTGCTAAGTCACGTTTAACAGGCACATATAAACCCGTGCCCGAAGAGGTAGGCAGTTATAGTCTTTTGCAAGAAAAGGATGAAACTCTTGGGCTTGTCTTGCGCACTAAAAAGGGCGTAAAACCCATTTTTGTTTCTCCAGGCCACCTAATGGACGCAAAAACAGCTTATAAAATCGTTATGCGTTGTCTTAAAGGATACCGCTTACCAGAACCTACCCGTTTGGCTCACATTGAAGCCAACCGGGCAAGGAGTTTAGGCATGGCCTAAACTTTCTCTAGTTCCCGGCTAGGCTTAAACACTACTGTTCCATACGCAGGAATCTGAATTATCTCACCTGTGGCCGGATGTTTTACCTGTTTTGACTTACGTAAGACCGGCTGCCACTTGCCAAACCGGACAATTTTGACGGCTTCGCCCTCTTGTAAACGTCCTTTAACAATGGCTAAAATTTCGTTGACCACATCCTTGATCAATAACCTCGGTAGCCCCATCCGTCTATGAATGTGTTCAATAATCTCCCTTTTCGTCATCGCTATTGCCTCACCTCTATTTTAAAGTTTTTTAATATTTTTCCCACAATATGTCCATGTAATTTATCTACTTCCGCATCTGTTAATGTCCGATCAGGGGCACGATAAGTAAGACGGTAGGTTAAGCTCTTTTTCCCTGCCTCTATTGGTGCACCCTGATAGACATCTATGATCTCTATGCTTTCCAGATAAGGAATTGCTAAAGTAGTGACAAAGTTCTCAACTGCTTGGGCAGCAAATGCCTCAGGCACGACCAAAGCCACATCTCTTTCTGTCGGTGGAAACTTAGGCAAAGGCTTGAATTGTCTTTGTTTGGGTATCAAATCAAAAATACTCTCTAAATCCAATTCAAAAAGGAAGGCCGAACGTTTTAAATCCCACGCTTCTTTTACTTCAGATTGAATTTCACCTAAATATCCCAAGCACTTATCTCCTTTAATTATATACGCTGAGTTGGTTGGATTTAAATAAGGAATGTCGTTTTGAAACTCATAATTAACCTCATTTATCCCCAAGGCTTGAAGTAAGGCATCAATCACCCCTTTGATGTCATAAAAATCGGCTTGTTCTGGGCGAAAGTGCCAGGAAAAATCAAAGTGATAACCACTCAAAACGCCACCCAGTTTATAACTTTCTTCGGGTAAAACCGCATCTGGTATTTGTCTGAAGACTTTACCCACTTCAAAAACGCGAAGATGATAAATACGTTGATGGTGGTTATAACTACATACCTCTAAAAGACCAGGCACCAGGGTAGAACGCATCACCGCCCTGTCTGCCGTCAAGGGATTGAGTAATTTTGTCACCTGGCGAAAAGGATGTTCAGAAGGTAAACCTAATTTATCAAAACTCTTGGGGTCAATGAAGGCATAGGTAATAACCTCGTGCCAGCCCAGTCCGGATAAAATATCTTTTATCCTTGTGCGCCAATTCTGGCGAGAAGGCAAAGCCCTAGCCTGTAAAGGCAATAAAGGCGCTGAGGCCGCGATTTTTTCATATCCATAAAGCCGAGCCACTTCTTCTATAAAATCAATCTCTCGCGTCAAATCGTGACGGAAACTTGGAGGTGTTACTTCCAGTTTATCTTCTACTTCCTTAACTTCTATTTGTAAGGATTGGAGGATGTCAATAATCTGGTCTTTTTCTATTTCCATTCCTAATAATTGTTGAACTCTGGGTATACGTACATAGATGGCCACCGGATGTTGCGGCTCGGGATATTCATCAATCATCCCAGGAGCTACTGTCCCTTCAGCCAAAGATTGCATAAAGTAACACGCCCTTTGGGCCGCCTGGAAGGTTCCTTCGGGATCCACTTCTCTTTCAAAACGGTAAGAGGACTCAGTACTTATATTTAAACGTTTGGCCGTTCGCCTAATGGTAATAGGATTAAAATAGGCACTTTCTAAAAGCACATCCTTTGTTTCTGGTGTAATCTCTGAATTTAAACCTCCCATGACACCAGCTAGTGCAATTGGACCGCGGGGATCACAGATAAGTAAATCTGTATCGTGAAGAGAATGCTCCTTGCCATCTAAAGTGATTAGCTTTTCGCCAGCGTGTGCTAGGCGCACAATAATGTGCCCTTCAGCAATTTTAGCCGCATCAAAGGCATGAAGGGGTTGGCCGTACTCCAACATGACATAATTGGTAATATCCACAATATTGTTAATTGGTCTCACACCAGCAAGGAGTAGCTTTGCCTGCAACCACCAGGGAGAAGGTTGAATCCTTACCCCTCTGATAAGTCTGACTATATAACGATAGCAATGTTCACGGTGTTTTACCGTAACACGAAAATGCTTAAAAACCGGCTCGCCAGCTTCCTTCAGCGTGAATGTTGGATAATGTATTTTTTGTCTGGTTATGGCAGCTACCTCCCTGGCCACCCCTAAAATGCTAAGACAATCGCCCCGATTCGGAGTGATGGCAACTTCTAAAACCGTATCGTCTAAATTAAGGGCTTCGGCCAAAGTTTTACCTATATTGAATTCTTTTGTTAACAACCAGATACCACTGTGGTCTTCACCAAGCCCTAATTCCTTTTGCGAGCAAAGCATCCCCGGCGATTTTATCCCCCGAATTTTTGCTTCTTTTACCACTATCCCTGAGGGAAGTTCACATCCAGGTAATGCCAGGGGAACCAGGGTTCCTTCCTGGATATTGGGAGCACCACAAACAATTTCGTATGTTTGCTCGCCTGTAGTAACAACACATATTTTGAGTCTATCGGCATTTGGGTGAGGTTTAATTGCATTAATGCGGGCTACAATTACCCGTTTAAGATAAGAAAATGGCTCTTCTATCTCTTCTACTTCCAGTCCGGCCATGGTAAGCATCTCTGCCAATTCAGCCGCTGAACAAGTTACATCCACAAATTCCCGCAACCAGTTTAAAGGAACCCTCATTTTAAATTGCCTCTAAAATTGTTTTAAGAAACCGAGGTGATTTTCAAAGAAAAGACGAATATCATCAATGCCGTATTTGAGCATGGCTATCCTTTCCACGCCCAAACCAAAAGCAAAGCCTGTATATATTTCTGGGTCGTAACCCACTTTTTCAAACACGGCCGGATCCACCATCCCGCATCCCAAAATCTCCAGCCAACCTGTTCCTTTACAAACCCGGCAGCCCTTCCCACCACATATCACACAGGAAATATCCATCTCTGCACTTGGTTCTGTAAAGGGGAAAAAGCTGGGACGGAAACGCACTCCAATCCCTTCGCCAAAAACAGCTTCCATAAATGTAGTTAATATCCCTTTCAGTTGAGAGAAGGACACATTTTTTTCAACCAGCAAGCCTTCTACTTGATGAAACATCGGGGTATGAGATACGTCTGCATCACAGCGATACACAGCCCCTGGAGCAATAATACGTATAGGAGGCTTTTCTTTTTCCATAACCCGTATCTGAATGGAAGAAGTGTGTGTGCGTAAAACTACATCTGAAGAAATATAAAAAGTATCCTGCATATCTCTAGCTGGATGGTGGGGAGGAATATTCAAGGCCTCAAAGTTATAGTAATCAAGTTCCACATCAGGACCCTCTGCAATGTCAAAACCCAGGCGTAGAAAGATATCACATATTTCCCGCATAACCTGAGTAATGGGATGCAAGGTGCCATAACTGTAAGCCCGCCGACCTGGTAAGGTAACGTCTATATGTTTTACTTCAGCCGCAATTTTCTGTTTGAGTGCTTCTGTAGCCTCCTCTAAGGCCAATTGAATTTTCTCTTTAATTTCATTACCTTTTTTACCCACTAAAGGCCTTTGTTCTGAAGGAATCTTTCCTAGTTGACGCAGGGTAGTTGTCACTTCACCCTTACGTCCCAGATACTTAATCCTCAAACTCTCCAGTTGTTCTATCGTTTGGGCGGCCTTAATTTCCTTTAACGCACCTTCTTCTATGGCTTCTAATCGGGCAATAATACTTTCCATTGTCTTTTTAAGCAGCTAATTGTTCTTTGGCCATTTGCACAAGACGAGTAAAGGTTTCCATATCCTGCACAGCCATCTCAGCCAGCATCTTCCGATTGATATCTACTCCTGCCTGTTTTAACCCGTGCATAAATTGGCTGTAAGTTAACCCATTTTGGCGGGCAGCAGCGTTGATACGCAGGATCCACAAACGCCGAAACTCCCTCTTTCTTGCCTTCCGATCCCGATAAGCGTAGTTTAAGGCCCGAAACAGCGTTTCTCGGGCGCGGGCATAAAGCTTACTCCGCCCTCCCCAACAACTCTTGGCTGATTTAAGTACCTTCTTATGTCTTCTCCGCCTAGTCGTTCCTGTTTTTACCCTTGGCATCTTTCCACCTCACTTAAAAAGAATTAGGAATTAAGCGTCTGACACGTTTCATATCTACTTTTTCTATAATAGCAAAGTGACGTAACTGTCTTTTCCGCTTTGGGGTTTTCTTACTTAACAAGTGGCTGTGCCAGCCTTTACCCCGTCTTACCTTTCCACTTCCTGTCACTTTAAAACGTTTAGCTGCGCTGCGATTAGTTTTGATTTTGGGCATCTCCCGCTCCTTAATCCTAATCTTCTAATATATTTTGTTTCTTTTTTCGCTTTTTGTTCAGTCTTTCTTTAACTTTTTTGCAAAATTTGTCTTCAGGATGCTCTTTACAAAAGACCTTTATATCTTTTCTTACTGCCTTTATTGCACTTTTTAAGTCTTCAACTGCTTTTTTCCACTGCTGGCATGCAGGCCTATCAGGGTGAGTTATACAAAAATGACGCACCCCTAAGGAAAGTCGTTTCTTCGGAGGTTGAGCATAACTTAACCCTAACCATCCTAACATGTTCAAACAAAATATTAAACCCATCATCAAACCAACAACCCTATTCATTTCCTGTCTCACACTTTGATGGTATTCGTTAAACTAAATAAAAACCAATAAACTTTATTGGCCGTTGTCGGTAGAGAAGTTTTAAATTATTTTGGTATCAAAAACATTGTCATCGTGCGCCCTTCCATTACAGGTGGTCTATCCACTTTGGCAATATCTTTCACTTCCTCTATTACCCTTTCCAAAACCGCTCTTCCTAAGTCTTTATGGATAACCTCCCGTCCTCTGAACCAAATTATCACTTTTACCCGGGCCTTGTCTTCGGTCAAAAAGCGCTTAATGTGTTTCAGTTTAAATTGGAAATCGTGTTCTTCTATCTTGGGACGAAATTTAATCTCCTTTACCTGAACCTGAGCCTGCTTTTTCTTTGCCGATTGTTGTTTTTTCTTCTGCTCATACTTATATTTGCCATAATCCATAATCCGACACACTGGTGGATTAGCATTTGGGGCCACTTCTACCAAGTCCAGCCCTTCACCTTCTGCCAGTCGTAGAGCTTTTTCTAAAGGAACAACACCTATTTGCTTACCATCTACACCCACCAATCTCACTTGCTTTGCCCTAATTTGCCGATTTACCCTCACTTTGTTAATGGGGGCTACCTCCCTTTGTTTTTGGTATAGTTGCTTCTTTGCGCAACAATTCTATAAATTCTGTTAACTTCATACTGCCTAAATTCTCTCCACTTCGCCGCCGTGGCGTCACTGTTTCTGTCTCTACCTCCTTATCACCGATTACTATCATAAATGGGATTTTTTGCAACTGGGCCTCACGAATTTTATAACCCAATTTCTCATTTCTAAAATCCGCCTCGGCTCGAAATTCCGCTTCCTGTAAGGCAGTCAACACCTTTCTGCCATAATCCACACTTCTATCGGTAACAGTAAGCACCTTAACCTGAACCGGGGCTAACCAGGCAGGAAAGGCACCTGCAAAGTGTTCGGTGAGCACGCCAATAAACCGCTCCAAAGCACCCAACACTACTCGGTGCACCATGGCAGGCCGTTTTCTTTCTCCATCGCTATCTACATAAGTGAGAACAAAACGCTCAGGCAGGGAAAAATCGCACTGAATGGTTGCGCACTGCCATTTTCTTCCCAGAGCATCTTTTAATTTGATGTCAATTTTGGGGCCATAAAAGGCACCCTCACCTTCACAAATATCATATTTTAAACCTTTATCCTGCAGGGCCTGAATCAGGGCACCAGTAGCATGTTCCCAAATTTCATCTGAGCCAATGGACTTTTCTGGTCTAGTGCTCAATTCTACCTCGTAATCAAACCCAAATATCTGCAAAACTTCTTCAACGAAATCCAATACTCCTCTAATTTCAGCATTGAGCTGGTCTGGACGACAGAAGATATGGGCATCGTCCTGTGTAAATTGTCTCACCCTAAGCATACCGTGCAAAACGCCTGATTTTTCGTGCCGACACACCGTCCCCAGTTCAAAGTAGCGCAAGGGCAAATCACGGTAACTTCTCACTTTGGACTTATAAATCAAAATATGAGCAAGGCAATTCATAGGTTTAATGCCATAAAGCTGCTCCTCTATCTCGGTAAAATACATATTTTCTTTATAATAATCCATGTGGCCTGATTGTTTCCAGAGTTCAGCCTTGAGCAACTGAGGCCCCATGACCATTTGGTAACCACGTTTTAAGTGCTCACGAATTTCAAATTCTTCTAGGATATGTCTAAGGATAGCTCCCTTAGGTAAATATACTGGCAGTCCTGCCCCAACTTCTTCAAACTGGGTAAATAAATCTAACTCTTTGCCCAAACGGCGATGATCTCGTTTTTTGGCCTCTTCTAAAAAGTGAAGGTATGCCTTTAAGTCCTTTTTATTAAAAAAGGCTGTACCATAAATCCGCTGAAGCATGGGATTATTTTCATTGCCCCGCCAATAGGCACCAGCAACCGAAAGCAGTTTGAAGGCCTTGATCTTCCCTGTATGTTCAATGTGTGGCCCACGGCAAAGGTCAATAAAGTCTCCCTGTTGATAAATAGAAACGGTGTCTTCAGGAATTTCATCTAAGATTTCCAGTTTATAGGTTTCTCCCAATGATTGAAATAATTTTTTTGCCTCTTTTTTTGAAATTTCCTTCCGCTGAAAGGGTTGCTTTTGCGCGATAATCTTTTGCATTTCCGCTTCTATCTTCTCTAAGTCTTCAGGTGTGAAACCAGGGGAATAATCAAAATCGTAATAAAATCCATTTTCAATAGCCGGACCAATTGTAACCTTTGCTTCGGGATAAAGGTGTTTTACGGCCTCTGCCATAACATGTGCCGTGCTATGACGCAGGATTTCCAAGCCTAAAGGGGAGTCAGTAGTGATAGGTTCTATAACGCAATCATGAGTTAAAGGATAAGTCAAATCTACAGGCTGGCCATTTACTTTAACCGCCACTAGCTTGTCCTCAGATATACCATCTAAGGCCTGAAGTGCTTCTTTAGCTGTAATGTTTGCTTTAAACCGCTTTGATTTACTGTCCCACTTAATCTCAATCTCTGCTGCCATTGTTACTCCAAAATAAAAATGGTAGGCACGGGCGGGATCGAACCGCCGACCTCTACCGCGTCAAGGTAGCGCTCTCCCACTGAGCTACGTGCCTACACTCCACTTAAATTACCAACTCTCACACTCCCTGTCAAGAATGTTTGACTTAAACTGCACTTTTTGTTCTAACAAGTGTGGAAAAATTAACAAAAAATTTTAAAAAAGTCTAGATGAAAAATAAAGATATTTTTAAAAAAATTATAGTAGTGGGGATTTTATTTTAAGAGGGTTTTAGGTTTTACCCGTGTTTCTTTAGAATTTGGTTTAATATCCGCTGTTTTAAGCCCTGCAGGATAATATAATAATCGCAATGGCTATGAGCCATTATCCAAAAATCAATCGCGGATTTTGGTAAAGATTATTTGACAAGGTTTTCTGGGCATGTTATTTCATTTTCATGGCGAAAAGAAAGATTGTTGCTTTAGTACTGTGGGTTTTAGGTATATTTTTGCTTTCTTGGATTACATTATCCCTTGTGGCAGTAAATGGGAAAGGTATTCTTTCTTTCTTAATGAGTGCCCTTGAGAATATTCTAGGAGTAACCGCCTTTTTTTTGCCTTTCTTTCTTGTCTTTCTTGGAATTCAGTTATGGAAAGGCCCCCAAAAAAGTAGGTTATTCCTTTTCTGTGTAGGCCTTTTATGTTTAACAGGCGGTCTTTCTGCTATTGCGGATTTAATGTCTTCTCATGGCGGTGGCATAGTTGGGCACTTTCTTAATACAAAAATTACATCCAGGTTAAATAGGGCCTCTAGCTGGCTGATAGAAATGAGTTTGATTTTGATTGGACTTTACTTTTTAAAAGCAAGCATGGAAGTCTCCTCCTGCCCTTCAGTGTTTTCAACCTGGTTAAAGAACCCCTGGGAGCGCTTTTCTCTCTGGTTTAAAAAGGCATTTGTCCTTACTTCCAGACAGCCTCTGAAACCAAAGGTAAAGAGAGTGTCTTCTCCTCAACGCACTTCTATTAGGGAAGTAAAATCCGTAACCACCGGAGTGTGGCGTTTACCCCCTTTGGACATATTTGCCCCTGGTGAGAGCAATCAATATAAAAGGCAAAACAAGGCCTATTTTCAAACTACAGCTCAATTGCTGGAAGAGACACTTCGCGATTTTGGCGTGGAAGGTAAAGTGGTGCAGGTAAATCCTGGTCCTGTGGTAACGATGTATGAATTTGAGCCGGCTCCGGGCGTTAAAATCAGTCGGATTGCCTCTTTGGCTGACGATTTAGCTTTAAACCTTAAGGCTGGAAGCATCCGTGTGGTAGCTCCTATTCCCGGTAAATCTGTGGTGGGTATTGAAGTTCCTAATGAAGAAAAAGAGGTTGTGCACTTAAGAGACATCTTGGAGTCTACAGCCTTTCAGAGGGCAAAAGGTAAATTGCTTTTAGCTCTGGGGAAAGACATCTTTGGAAATCCCGCGGTAGCTGATCTCACCAAGATGCCTCATTTGTTAATCGCTGGCGCTACGGGGACAGGAAAAAGTGTGTGCTTAAATGCCCTTATTTGTGGTCTTTTAGTCCATTGTTCACCTGAGGATTTGAAACTTCTGCTAGTTGACCCCAAACGTATTGAACTTTCTTACTATAACGATATTCCCCATTTGCTTTATCCTGTCATCACCGATATGGAGGAGGCTAATCAAGCCTTAAAATGGGCAATTTGGGAAATGGAGCGGCGGTATGAACTTTTGGCCACATTGGGGGCACGAAACCTGGAGGGGTATAACCAAAAAGTTGCTCGTCTACCAGTGGAGCAAAAAGAGCAATTTCCTCACCTGCCCTATCTTGTTATTGTTATAGATGAATTAGCTGACCTTATGATTGTGGGCTCAAGAGAAGTTCAAACCTCTCTGGTGCGACTGGCCCAGATGGCCCGTGCTGCTGGTGTGCATCTAATTCTGGCTACCCAAAGGCCCTCGGTAGATGTAATTACTGGTGTAATTAAGGCTAACTTTCCGGCTCGGATTTCCTTTCAAGTTTCATCTAAAGTTGATTCCCGCACAATCTTGGATGTGATTGGGGCAGAGAGACTGCTGGGCATGGGAGATATGCTCTTTTTGCCTCCCGGGACAGCCAAACTTCAACGGTTACATGGGGCTTATGTATCCGAAGAAGAAATTTTAACCATAGTTGATTTCTGGAAAACTCAGGGTAAACCTGAATATATAACTGACCTTTCTGTTGGGCAGGAACTGAAAGAGGAAGAGTTTGGTCTAGATGAATACGATGATGATAAATATCAGGAGGCAGTCAGATTGGTGGTAAAAACTGGCAAGGCTTCTATCTCTATGGTTCAGCGGCATCTACGGATTGGATACAATCGGGCTGCTCGTCTTATTGAACGAATGGAAAAGGAGGGGATTGTCAGTCCCTCTGACGGTGTCAGGCCTAGACAGGTGTTAATAAAGGATTTAAAGGAATAAATCTTCATGAAAAACTGTTTTAAAATAGTTTTCTTCTTTCTTGTGACAGGTCTTTGTTTAGGAAGGCTAAAACTTGTGTGGGCCATTAC
>JAGHCL010000088.1 GCA_021160485.1 Candidatus Desulfofervidaceae bacterium | reverse complement strand
AAGATGTTTTTAAGACAGCTTTTCCCAACAACCAAATCCCTGGCTATTTTTTGCTCCTAGACCGGTATCATAAGAAAGGCCGATAACTTCTGGGGTGCCTTCAAGCTTATAAATTCCCATCCATGCCTTTATTACCGTGCCTTTGTAAATGATTATCTTTTGGTCGGAAGGTTTAACTTTTTTGGGGCTTATTTTAAAATCAAATTCAGTGGTTAGTTTCTTACCAAATACAAGTTCGTATTTTTTCCTCAGGTTTTCTTTTATAAGTTCATTAAATTCACTTTCAAAAGGGGAATAATAATAGACCTTCTTTTTGCCATCAAGCTTTCTCAAAGTGCTATAAGTGGTAACTGGAGAAAGCATTTTAATCAAGATACTTTTACTAAATAAAGGTTTTGGTAAGATGTTAATTGACTCTAAATAGATCTTAGCTTTGTAAAGAAATAAATTCTCTTTTTTTAAAAGTCCCTCTGTCAGACTTTGCAATATCTCATCTTTTGCTGAGGAAATAACCAGCCTGAGAGGCGGGTAAAATTCAAAGCCGTCTTTTGTGTTTCTCACTTTTCCTAAAAGTCTTGAGAAAGTAAATAATTTAAATTTCCTTTTTCCATAAACATAGCCATTTTGGTGGAGGTGTTTTCTTAAAGTTGGTTCAAGCAAAGAATAAATAAAACCCTGCAAAATGTGATTATGGGATTTGGGAAGTATAAATGGACCTTCAGCATTAAGGTTTATTTCTACATGCATCTTGCTACTTTTGTTTTATAGAAACACTCACAGCTAAAAATGCCCAACACAATAAAATTCAAACTTACAATATCTGACTCTCTACCAGTCGCTACTAGCGCTATGGATATTCCAATTTCATTTCTCTTCTATATTTTAAAATGCTCTTTGTCAAGAAATAATGTATCTATCCTGCAGGCAGAGAGTAAGTATGTTTTTTGTGCCCCGAGGGTGCTTGAGATATGAGAGAAAAAATACAATATTCTTCTGTTTACTCACTTGTCCATTACTTCCGTAAGGTAAAATATCTATTTATGGCGTTTAAATATGCCCTGGCACTGGCTTCAATCACATCCGGACTGGTAGCCCGACCGCTAACAACCTCTCCGTTTACCTCTATTTTCACCCTGGCCTCACCTAACGCCTCAGTCCCAGAAGTCACAGCCTCAACTGTGTAATCCAACAAATTTATGACTAGACCAGTAATACGATCAATGCACTTAAAAACGGCATCTACTGGACCATTTCCTACCGAAGCCTGGGTAATCTCATCGCCATTTTTGCGCAAAGTCAAAATGGCCAAAGGCAAATCATTTCCACTCATCGCTTGTGTGGTAACTACCATTTTTACAAACCCAAACACCTCTGGCACCTTGGTTAATTCTACTTCAACAATAGATTTTAAATCTTCGGCTGTAATTTCCTTTTTCCGATCTGCTACCGCAAGAAACCGCCGATAAATCTGTTCAAACATATCGTTAGGCAATTCATAACCCAACTCTATCAATTTTTGTTTTACGGCCTTACGACCAGAACGGGCTGTTAATACAAGTAGGTGTTCCTGTGCTCCTACATCTTCAGGACGGATAATTTCATAGGTTCTTCTATCTTTAAGGATACCATCTTGGTGAATGCCTGAAGAATGAGCAAAGGCATTGGCTCCTACAATGGCTTTATTCGGCTGGATAGGTAAGTTCATCATCCGGCTTACCAACCGGCTGGTAGAAATAATTTCTGGTGTCACAATACCTGTCTCAACATTAAAATGGTGAGAACGAGTTTTCAAAATCATTACTACTTCCTCTAAAGCAGCATTACCTGCCCTTTCACCAATACCGTTAATAGTGCATTCTATCTGATTAGCCCCATTACGAATAGCAGCAATAGAATTGGCTGTTGCTAAACCTAAGTCGTTATGACAATGGACACTTAAAATGATATTATCTGTCGCTGGCACCCGTTCTCTTAAGCGGCGAATTAACTCACCAAATTCTTCAGGAATAGCATAGCCTACGGTGTCAGGAATATTAACCACTGTCGCCCCAGCTTTAATGGTTTCTTCTACTACCCGACACAGATAATCAAAATCAGCCCGTGTGGCATCTTCAGGAGAAAACTCTATCTCACTGCAATATTTCTTAGCATATTTCACGGCCTCAACGGCCATTTCTAAAGCTCGTTCTCTGTCCATCCGCAATTTTTTCTCAATATGAATATCTGAAGCCGCCAGAAAAACGTGAATTCTGGGACGTTCAGCGTCTTTTATAGAATTCCACAGGATATCAATATCCTTTTGTAAAGACCTTGCCAGTCCAGCAATAATAGGCTGTCTTACCTTTTGGGCAACCAGCTTCACCGCCTTAGCATCTCCTGGAGAAGAAGCAGGAAAACCAGCCTCTATTACATCTACTCCTAACCGTTCTAACTGCTTGGCAACTATCAGTTTTTGTTCAATGTTCAGCTTCGCCCCTGGCACCTGTTCCCCATCCCGAAGGGTTGTGTCAAAAACGAGAATCTTTCTGGCCATCTATATCCTCCCCTAAAAGTAAAGCCATGGGTAAAGCCCATGGCCAATAAAAAAGCCCTGACTTCAAAAGTTAGCCAATCTGAAATTATTTGTCAAGAGTTAGAAAATCTATGTTAAATATACCCTCTTCCCTAATTTGGGCAGTTTAATGTGAATAAAGAATAGCAAAATATACCAATTTGAAAAAACTTAAGCGAAGATAATTTTTTTAAGGCATCCAAGGGTGCATCAATCCATATTGGCGGCTAGGCTGACGTGGCCATATTGGATTGGAGCAGATAAAATAAGTGCTTAAGTAATGCTCGCTTTCCCTCGCCTGTGTGGGCAGAGAAAAAAATAACTGGAGTCTCATCCGGTAGAGCCAGTTTTTTTTGTGTTTCTTTCAATATTTGGGCACGTTCTGAACGACCAATTTTATCGGCCTTAGTGAGAACAATTATACATGGGCGTTTATAATAGCAGAGCCATTCCCATAGTTGGAGATCATTAGCTGTAGGTCCGTGTCGGGCATCCATTAACAACACCACACCTTTAAGTCGCTTGCGTTTTTCAAGATATCTCTCAATGCTTTTTCCCCATTGTTCTCTCAATTTGGCTGCTACTTTAGCAAAGCCATAGCCAGGTAGATCTGTAAAAAAGATTTTCTCATTAACCAGGTAAAAATTGAGGGTGCGGGTGCATCCTGGGGTGCTACTTACCCGAATGAGTTTACGTTGTTTTAATAGAGTTCGCAACAAAGAAGACTTGCCAACATTAGACCGCCCGGCAAAGGCAATTTCTGGATAGGGCAAATCAGGCCAATCTTTAGGCCACAACGCACTCTTGTATAATCTGACACTCTTAATCTGCATCCCGCTCCAGATACTCTTTTAGCCGCCTTAAGCCTTCTTTAATATTTTCAAGGGAATTGGCATAAGAAAGGCGCAAGTAACCTTCGCCACCTTTCCCAAAGTCAATGCCTGGTGTCACTGCTACTTTCGCCTTTTCTAAAATGTCAAAAGCCAGGCTATAACTATCCTGGCTGATATGTTTAACATTAATAAAGAAGTAAAAGGCTCCTTCAGGTGGTCTTTTTAAAGAAAAACCCATTTCTTTCAAGGCAGAATAGAGATAAAGCCGCCTTTCATTATAAATTGAGCGCATTTTTGCTACATCTGGTTCGGCTTCTTTTAAAGCCGTAACCCCTGCATATTGAGCCAAGGAGGGAGCACAAATGAAGAAGTTTTGTTGCATTTTCTGAATAGGCCGAATAAATGTAGGCGGAGCTATGAGATAACCCAAGCGCCAGCCAGTCATGGCGTAGGCTTTGGAAAATCCATTTAAAACAAAGGCATTATTCGTGAATTCTAAAATAGAGCGTTCTTCTCCTTCATATACTAGATGGTGATAAATTTCATCAGAAATTATAGGTAGACCGAATTCAGTCAAGGCCTTCATGACTTCAGGTGGAGTCAACATCCCGGTCGGATTGGATGGCGAATTAATCAAAATCCCTTTGGTTCGGGGAGAAATGGCCTTTTTTACTTCATCTACATCATAGACAAAATTATTTTCTTCCCTCACCGGAACAAAAATAGGTTGCCCTCCCAGAAAGCGAATAAAATTTGGATAACAGGCATAGTGAGGATCAGGCAAAATAATTTCATCTCCTGGTTCTAGCAGACTGGCAAAAATAAGAAGCATGGCTGGAGAAGTACCTGCTGTCACCACCACATTTTCAGGTGAAACTTCTACCCCATACCTTTGCTGGTAGTGCGTAGCAATGGCCTCTCTTAATTCAGGAATGCCCAGACTATGGGTATAATGAGTTTTACCTGTTACTAAAGCCTCTTCGGCTGCCCTTTTGACGCAGGCAGGAGTGTCAAAATCAGGCTCCCCTACCTCAAGGTGAATGATACTCTCTCCTTGCCTTTCCAAGGCCTGAGCCCTTTCCAAAACATCCATAACAATGAACGGCGGAATTTCCTGGGCACGTTTTGCAATCATTAAAATGTCTCTAATAATTTTTGAGCATGCTGGCGTAAGGCTCCATTATCAAATTGGATTGTCTTTTCCAAACACTCCCTTGCTTTAGGCCTTTCACCTTTATTGAGATAAATCATGGCCATCCGGAAGTAAAGCGTCGCAGCATCTGGGATATAGTAAATCCCCTGCTGATAAACTTTAAGAGCCTTATCTTGCTGATTTAACGTTTCCCATAATCCACCCAATCCTACATAGGCAGGTAGATAACGAGGATTAATCTCTAAAGCTGAGCGAAAAGTGCCTTCTGCTTGGGTATATTTATGTTGTAAAACATAACATGAGCCCAAATTAGTATAAGCTACTTCAGGTGTAGGATAGGTGGCGATATCTAATGCTTTTTTAAAGCTCTTTTCCGCCTGTTGCCATTTTTTCTGCCTAAGATAAAGTAAGCCTAAATTATTATAAACGGCCGCATAATTTGGCCTTAATTGTAGGGCCTTTTTAAACTCACTTTCAGCCGTACTTAGATTTCCACGGCCCATATAGGCAAGACCGAGTTCCAAGTGAATATCTGGATTTTGTGGATCTAACTTTACTGCCTTTAATAACTCCTGTAGAGCAGGAATATACTTACCCTCACGCAAATAAGAATCGCCCAAATGGAAATAAACGTCGGCTTCTTCTTTTTTGGGAATAGACGAGGCACAGTTAACACAATTTATAAAAAGAAAAATACAGCATAAATAACTTAACCAACGCATTAAATTACCTTATATAGAGGATATTCAATAATTCCTTCTGCCCCGGCCTTCATCAGTTTCGGAATTAAATCTCGCACTACCTTCGCATTAACTACTGTTTCAATAGCATACCATTTTTGATTATGTAACGGTGAAATGGTAGGAGCGTTCAGGCTGGGTAATAACCTTATCACATCCTCCAACTTTTGCTGCGGCACATTCATCTTTAGTCCCACCATGTGATAACCTTGAAGGGCTCCTTTTAACAAAAGAGCAAGTTGTTCTATCTTCTCCCGTTTCCAAGGGTCTTCCCAGCTTTTAAGATTTGCAATTAATTGCGGATAGGAAATCATGAGTTCTTTAATAATCTTCAACCCATGCGCTCGTAAAGTAGTACCTGTTTCGGTTACTTCTACAATCGCATCCGCCAGTCCTGAAACCACCTTGGCTTCAGTTGCTCCCCACGAAAACTCAACTACAACATTTACTCCCTGACTAGCAAAATAACGCTTTGTAAAATTAACCAATTCTGTGGCTATTTTCTTCCCTTCTAAGTCTTCTATACTCTTAATAGGGGAATCACCTGCTACTGCTAGCACCCACTTTGTAGGCCTGATACTTGCTTTTGAATAAATCAAATCAGCCACTACTACCACCTGGGAATCATTTTCTAAAATCCAGTCTTTCCCTGTAAGTCCTGCATCTAAAGTGCCATTTTCCACATAGCGTGACATTTCTTGGGCCCGGCACATGCTACATTCTATCTCTTCGTCATTTATACTCGGGAAATAGCTTCTCTCCCCAACTTTAATTTTCCAGCCTGCTCGCTCAAACAACTCCAGGGTTGCTTTCTGCAAACTACCCTTCGGAATTCCCAATTTGAGCTTATTCATTTTCCATAAACCTCCTCTGGATCAAAGACTTTCTCACCTACAACTACCAATGTCTCACCTTCTACCCTTCTATAAAAACAACTTCGATAGCCTGTATGGCATGCCGCTCTTCCCACCTGCCCTACCTTAAGCAAAACAGTATCATTATCACAATCCACATAGATTTCTTTCACCCGCTGCACATGTCCAGAAGAACTGCCTTTTTGCCATAAGGTCTGTCTGGTGCGGCTGTAATAATGGGCCAGTCCTGTCTCTAGGGTCTTTTGCCAGGCCTTTTCGTTCATGAAGGCCAGCATTAAAACCTCACCTGTTTGGTAATCCTGGACAATAGCCGGGACAAGTCCATCTAACTTACTGAAATTAAGTTTAATCATTGTTCACTCCTTAAGCAGCTTGGGGTTGCCCATCTAATTGGCCACAAGCAGCACCAATGTCTGCACCTTTGCTTTGGCGAATAGTAACTGTATATCCGTATTTTTGCAAGACCTCCTGAAATTGCAATACCAGTTCCCATGATGGAGCTTGAAATTCACTCCCAGGGTGAGGGTTAAAAGGGATTAAATTGATTTTTACCGGCAGGTTTTTTAACAATTTGGCCAGGGCGTGAGCATGTTTCAAGGTGCTATTAACCTCTTTTAAAAGCACATATTCTATAGTGAAGCGCTTGCGAGGAGGAAGAGGCATTCTTTTCATGGCTTCCAAAAGGGCATCTAAAGGATATTTTTTGTTCACAGGCACCAAAAAATTGCGGGTTTGATTATCAGGAGCATGCAGAGAAATGGCCCAACTTATATTGGCCGCTTCAGACATCTTTAACATCTGGGGAACGAGCCCAACCGTAGAAACAGTCACACGGCGATGAGAAAAATTAAGCCCTAAGGGATGAAGAATGATCTGAATAGCCTTTAGAGTATGCTGAAAATTATGTAAAGATTCACCCATACCCATAAACACGATATTACGCAAAGGCCAGGGCTGGGGCAGATGCGCCCGGGCATAAAGAATCTGATTAACGATTTCGGCCGTCTCAAGATGGCGTTTAAAACCCATTTTTCCAGTCAGACAGAAACGACATCCCTGAGCACATCCTACCTGTGTAGAAACACAAAGCGTATAATAACCTGCCTGAGGAATTAGGACTGATTCTATTCGTTTATTATCATCCAGACGGAATAAAAATTTCACGGTCCCATCAGCAGATTTAAGCACTTCTTCTGGACTAAAACTGCTGATGAAGGCATTTTCTGTCAGCATGTAACGTAAAGACTTAGGCAGGGTAGAGATGGCGGTAATATCCTGCTGCCCTTGAGCATAAATTGCCTGAAAGAGCTGGCGTGCCCGGTATCCGGGTTCTCCCAGCTCCTTCAGCCATGCTTCTAACTCAGATAAATCAAAGTTTTTTAAATCAAGACGGCTATCCAAACTTTTTAAAACCACCTGGAAACTAGAGAAATTTGGATTCTGGTGTAACGGGGGATGTCATTACCATCAAAGTGTCCTGTCTTGGTAGAAACCTGGGCAGCTATATCCAATTGAAACCATTTTAGACCAAAACCTAAGCCTCCCGTAAAAATAAGCCCTTCGTCGCTTTCGGCAATATTTCTGAGTTCATTTTGCTGAAGCGACACCAGCACCACCCATAGAAAGGGATTCAAAACCGACGGGTTGAAACTCTGCGCTAAAAGCTAAAACCGGCAGCAAAATAAAAAAACCAAACACCCCCCACACAAACCAATGCCGCTTCATTTCCTCCTCCTTCCTGTTTTTCTACTTCACAAACAACAACGTGCCCTCGGCTGTAGCAATCACCTTATTATCAGCCACCCGCCGCATCTCGGCCGCTGCTTCTATCTTCCTTTTTGTTTTGTTTTTCACCCAGCCAGAGACAATCACTTCTTCACCAGGATGAAGGGCATTGCGAAAGGTAACATGCAAGTGGGTAGTTACAGTTGGTCTTTCTCGCGCGGTAGCATAGGCCATAATTTCATCTAAAAGGGTGCTGATAAGACCACCATGGATAATGTTTGTCCAACCTTGATATTCAGGGGCAAAGGTGTAACGAGTTTTAGCTATATCGCCTTCATAGAAAACTTTAATGCCTAGACTTTTAGGGTTTTTAGGACCACAAACAAAACAATAGGAACTATCCATTGACATTAGTGTTTTACAGACCTCTGTTTTATAATCTCGCAAAAAGCAACATCAATGGCCTTATCTATAATAAAAGTTGGCAAATGTTCATATTTATGCATCTCTTTTTTCAACAAAGACCTAAAGGCAGCAAGTAATTCCTCATTAACTAACACACCGGCTTCGTCCATTTTATTTATTTCCTGCTCAATTCTTCTTAAAAAAATATGGCTTAAGGAAGCAACAATCCTTTCATCTTCCATTTTTTGAAACTTTATGGGAACTTTTATGGCTAATTTGGTGGAGGCGGCGGGAATCGAACCCGCGTCCGGAGACATTCGGTTTAAGCCTCTACATGCTTAGTCCGGGTTTTCATATTCGCTTCTGGCTTTCCCCCGAACAAGAAGTCCAGAAGCTAGCCTATGTCAAATTTCGCTATTGGCTGCCATAGGCTACAGCCAACAGCTAGCCTGCTTTACCGACGTCTGCTCTAGCTCCGCAGGCTGAGCCAGACAGACGCTGACTGCGTTAATTAAGCAGCCAGAGCGTATTCGTAATCGTTGGCATTTGTGTTTTACCCTATCATTTTTCACGAGGTGATAGGACCCCGGCATGCAGCTTAAACCTACCATATCCCCGTCGAAGCCACATCGCCCCCTCAGGCTCTATTATAAGCATTTCTGGAGAAAAGGCAAGGAGCAAATTTCTGATTTAAGCTAAATACTAAAAATCAGCCTTTGAGGCATATGCAATTTTGACCATCCGTAGCCCAAAGTTATAAAAGATTGAAGTTTGGATGTTTGTCTGTAGTGAGTTTAAAGCAAGAAGAGTCGGATCTCTTTCCAACCGATATTTACCTATTCAGCCCTTAATGAGGGTGGTTTTGAAGTAGGCAATAACCAGGTTACGCTTATCTACTTTTTCCCTTTTCAAACGAAAAATGAGGCATTTACAATTCCAAATATAAAACAGCAACTTATTAAAATTTTCAAAAATGATCTTAGAACAATGGTAGGGAAGGAACAAAAGTTAAGATTGGTGTAAAGGCACTTGCAAAACAGAAGTTGAGAATTGCATTTTTATCTGTCTTAAATTAAGATAGGATAAATTTGAATTTCGGGGAAAAAAGATGGGTGTTTTTGTCGGTTTGATATTGAGTTATCTTCTGGTTTCTCTCCCTGTAGGGTTAATCATTGCCAAAAAATACGGTCATCCTGATATCAGAAAGGAAGGAAGTGGAAACATCGGGGCAACAAATGTAGCCAGGGTGGTGGGCAAAAAGGCAGGTTTAATTACCTTGGCCGGAGATGTTTTAAAGGGGGTATTACCAGTATTAACTTTCAGTCTGATTTTAGGCACAGACACCTGGCAAAAACAGGTGGTTATCTCCCTGGCAGGACTAGCGGCCTTTTTAGGACATTTGTTTCCAATTTATTTAAAGTTTAAAGGTGGCAAAGGGGTGGCAACGGCCACAGGCGTATTCTTGATTCTTTGTCCTTTGGCCGTGTTGGCAGATACAATTGTTTTTCTGGCTGTTCTCTGGCGATGGCGCTATGTCTCTTTGGCCTCTCTTTCCGCTGCCGCTGCTATGCCCCTACTGATTGCTCTTTTTTCAAACCAAAAAGTATATATCATCCTTGCCGCCATTGTGGCTGCCTTTATTTTCTACCGGCACAAGGCCAATATTCACCGCCTGCTTACAGGCACAGAACTTCACATAAAGAGCAATGGGTAAAATAAAGATTTTACCTCAAAATTTATCCAATTTAATTGCCGCTGGTGAAGTAGTAGAACGCCCGGCCGCGGCAGTAAAGGAGTTGCTAGAAAATGCCCTAGATGCCCAGGCAAAACGGATTAAAATTGAAATAGAAAAAGGCGGTAAGCAGTTAATTAAGGTAGAAGATGATGGCACAGGTATTTTAGCAGAAGACCTCAAGTT
>JAGHCL010000002.1 GCA_021160485.1 Candidatus Desulfofervidaceae bacterium | reverse complement strand
CTTGCCCTACCAAACGCTGGCCGTCTTTGGTAAAGGCTACAACCGAAGGAGTTAACCTTGCTCCTTCAGCATTATGAATGACTTTCGGCTTTCCGCCTTCAATAATCGCAATGACAGAGTTAGTCGTTCCCAAATCAATCCCTACTGCTTTTGCCATTGTTTGTTCCTCCTTATTATTAGTGAGTAATAAATTTAACCTAATTTACAATAAGCACACTTAGACCATTTGGCAAGGGGAGTAGCCAAGTAAAAAGTTAATGTGTAGAAGCGTAAAGATGTTTGAACATTAAGGCGCCTCCACGTTTAAACAGGTTTTATCCTCACATTTAAGGGTAGGGTAAAACTGAAAGTGCTACCCTTTCCAGACTTACTTTCAACCCAGATGCGGCCACCATGGGCCTCAATGGCAAGTTTACAGAAGGGTAGCCCAAGACCAGTATGAAATTTGCCTTGTTTCTTTTTTATTTCTATTTGAGCGAATTTGTCGAATATCTTTGAAAGATATGACTTTGGAATGCCGTAGCCGTTATCTATCACCATGACGACTACATCCTTTTTACCTGTATCTAAAGTTGCTTTTAAAGTAATAGTGCCTTCTTTTTCCCCCCGATCTGGGAGGTTCTTTAAAGCATTTGAAACTAGATTTTCTAGCACCCGAAGCAATAAATCCCTATCAGCTTTAAAAGGCGGGATTTCCCCTTCTATTTCATGTTGAATCAAAGCCCCCTTTTGGGTTGCTTCAGCTTTAAACATATCTGTAACTTCTTTAAACAATTCAGCTATGTCTATCTGGCTATAATGTAACTGAATTTTTCCTTCTTCCATCTTGGTAATATCCAGGAGATTCTGGATAAGGCGCAGGATTCTCTCCGTAATGCGAAGGGCATTTTGAGGCGAAAAAGGTACATCGGGCGGAAAGGTTCCTTTGGTCTTGAGGGCAAGTAATTCTAGAGAACCTACAAGGGCTGTCAGGGGATTTTTGAGGTCATGAATAATCATTCGGACCAACAACTCTTTAGTTTCCTCCAATTTTTTTAATTTCTCATAGCTCTGCTGAAGCCGCCTGTGCAGGATTTTAGTCCGGAGCAAGGCGTTGATTTTGGCCACTAGTTCAGGAATGTCTATCGGTTTGGAAATAAAATCATCGGCCCCGGCCTGGAGTCCCTGAATTTTATCTCCTCGGCTGCTGAGGGCTGTAACCATGATGATGGGAAGGAATTCTTGGCCTAGTTTTCCTTTGATGATTTTACATAATTCAAAACCATGGGCGTCTGGAAGTAAGACATCAAGTAGTATTAAATCAGGCGAACTTTGGGTTAAGATCTCTAGTGCCTGGGCGGCATTATAGGCCTTATCAATCTGGTAACCCAGAGGACGGAGAGCAAGTTCCAGCAAGCGGATGCTGTCAGGGTCATCGTCAACAATCATAATCGTAGGAGGGTTAGTTTCTTTTAACATGTATGCTTTTCCTTTTTTTGTACCTCTATCTTTTCAAATGCTTGAGTCATAAGGTCCAAGAGATTTTGGGCATTGCGATGAATGATTTCCAGAAATTCCTTTTGTTTTGGAGTAAGGGGACCATAAGTTTCCTTTTTTAAAAGCTCTGTAAATCCCAAAATAGAGTTGAGCGGCGTTCGCAACTGATGAAAAAGTTTGCTTAAAACCTTATCTGTTTGGGTATCCAAAACATCGTTCATGGCTTTACCTCGTGTTTTTTCTTTATAATCAACCACTCTTCTATTTTCTTTTTAAGCACAAAGGGGTCGACAGGTTTGGCAAGGTAATCATTACATCCTGCAGCCAAAACCTTTTCTCGGTCACCCCGCATGGCCCGGGCCGTTAAGGCAATAATTGGCACATTTTTAAAAGCAGGATCCTTTCTCAATCGTTGCGTGGCCTCATAGCCATCCATTACAGGCATAAGCATATCCATGATAATCAAGTCAGGTTTTACCTTCTGGGCTTGTTCAATGGCTTGAGTTCCATTTTCTGCGGTGTAGATGATGTGATTAGTATCTTTCAACGCCTCTTTTAACAAAAAAAGATTATCTGGATTGTCCTCAACGATGAGGATTTTGGCCGAACCAACAGGAATTACTTCTGACTCTAACTTAAGAAAAGACGCTGTTGTTCTCGTTTGTAGGTTTACTTTTGGATATAAGATTTTTCTCATAATCCTAATCAAATTAGCCTTGTCTGTTTGCCCTTTAAGTAAAATTGCTTTTACATTAGGAGTAAGACGTTTTTTCTCTGCTTCTGTCAAATCCAGGGCTGATAATACAATAACTGGAGTGTTTTTTATTTCTTTATCTTGCTGTAATGCCTCCAAAACAGCAAATCCGTCCATCTCGGGCATTTTTAAGTCCAAGATGACTACATCAGGTTTGAGTTTTTTGATAAATTCCAATCCCTTTTCTCCAGTAAAAGCAAAGGATAAATCATAATTTTCGTCTTTAAGAAGCGCACTTAACTCCCGGGTTACAATAGGGTTATCATCAATGATTAAAACCTGTTTTTTGACTCTCGTTTGAGGAGAAATGTCAGAAGTCTCTTCGGGCAAAAGGACAGCCCTAGTCTTTTCTTTCCAGCTTTTGTCCAACTTTTCTCTACTTATAGGTTCTTTGGGAAGGATAACAGTGAAGGTGGAGCCTTTATTTAACTTACTTTTTACCTTTACTTTACCACCAAGTAGTTCAACTAACTTCTTGACAATACTTAAACCCAAACCGGTGCCACCGTATTTTCTAGTAGTAGAACCATCTACCTGCCGAAAGGCATCAAAGATATAGTCCAGGGCCTCTTCTGGAATACCAATGCCGGTGTCTTTAACGCTTATCGTAATATCAGCATTAGTTTCTTCTACTATAACTATTATTTCACCTTTTTCAGTAAATTTGATTGCATTACTTAACAGATTAAGCAAAATCTGACGGAGTTTTTCTTGATCGGTAACGATGTAATCTATTTCTCCTTTAAATACACTTTTTATGGTCAATCCTTTTTCTTCAGCCAGCATACGCACAGATTTCAAGAGGTCGTCAATAAATTCCTTAAGGACAACTTTATTCCAGATGATTTCTACCTTTCCGGCTTCAATCTTGGAGAGGTCTAGCACGTCATTAATTAGCTCCAGCAGATTTTGTCCACTACGTTCAATAATTTCCAAATAATCACGTTGTTTGTCATTTACTTCGCCTCCAACACCGGTTTTCAGCAATTTGGCCATGCCCAAAATAGCATTAAGAGGGGTCCTTAATTCATGGGACATATTAGAAAGAAACTCTGACTTAAGCCGGTTAGCCTTTTCAACCTGCCGGGTTTTTTCCTCTAAGGCCTTTTCCTGTGCTGCCAATTCTTCGGTCTGGGCCTTGAGTTCTTCGTTTAAGGCCATTAGTTCTTCACTTTGAGCCTTGAGTTCTTCATTTTGAGAAACCAAAAGCTCATTTTTATCCTGTAATTCTCGGGCTAAATTCTCAGCCTTTTGATAAATTAAAGCGTGGTTAATTCCCACTCCAAGTTGATCGGCAACGATTTTCAGAAATTGAAAATCTTCGTCAGAAAAAGCGGTAAATGCTGCCAGTTCCAAGACACCTATGAGCTGGCCTTTAAACAGGATGGGAGCACAAACTATATGTTGAGGTACCCGCTGCCCGCTTCCTGAAGCAATTTTGAAGTAATCAGTAGGAACATCAGAGACTACAATTTGTTCTTTTTCCTTGGCACATTGACCAGGTAGCCCTTCACCTATTTTAAAGACTGGAACTTCTTTTATATCTAAGGCATACCCAGCCGTGGGTTTTAACCGTTCTTCTTCTTGTAAATAAACGACTCCTAATTGGCTGTATGTATAATGCACGACTTTTATTAATACCTCTTCCAGTAAGGTCTGAAGTTCAACAGTCTTAGTTAGACAACTTAAAACATCTGTATAGGCCTGTTGGGTGGCAAAGGCGAGGTGAAGTTCTTCGGTTTTCCTTTCTAGTTCCTGAACGAATTGCTTCTTTTCTGTGATATCTATGAATATTTCTATAATCCCGATGATTTCCCCTTCGCTGTCCTTAAAAGGTGTACCGAAACGTTGACACCAAATTACCTTCCCTTCAGGTGTAATTCTGGTTTCTTCTCGGTCAACCTTCCGGCGGCCCTCTAGGATTAGACGCAGTGTGCAATCTTTGGTTTGACAGTAAGAGCACCTAAATAACTCGTAGCACTTTTTCCCTACCGCTTCTTCTGTGCTAACCCCGATTAATTCACTCATGGCTTTGTTTTGGCTCAACACATTAAATTTGGTATCAACCACCCGGATAGGAGTAGGCACGCCGTTGTAAATTTGGTCCAATTTAGTAATAAGTTTTTTGATTTCCCGCATGTCTTTGGCTAGGCACACAACTCCTATATAATTCCCCGAATTATCACTGAGAGGAGAAAAAGAGGCATTTACTGGTATGCGTTTACCTTCTTTAGTCAAATAGACTAAATCGTAGTTTAAAATTGGACTCCTTGTCCGAATTAATTGATTGGCAACTTGACTAAATATCCGCTCTCCTTCTTCTGCAATTAAACTGATGGGTTGTCCCAATAGTTCTTCTTCCTCATAACCCAGTAAACTTATGGCTGCTTTATTCACAGTTTTGATTTTTCTTTCCGTGTCTATTACTATTAGAGATTCAGACATGTGGTTGATAATATTGGCTGTGTAATCTCGGGCCTCGCTTAATTTTTTCCTCCCTTGCCTAATTTCTTTGGTCATCTCGTTAAACACTCGAGCTAATTGCCCGATTTCATCCCGACTTTTAACTGTTGCCTTTTGCTCCAAATCTCCTT
>JAGHCL010000048.1 GCA_021160485.1 Candidatus Desulfofervidaceae bacterium | reverse complement strand
TAAATACACCTTCCCCTCAAATCAATCGCGGATTTTGGGTTATTAGCTGTCATTTACTCTCTGGCGTTTTTTTAATAAAAAATCTTGACAAAAAAAGTTTTTCCAATTAAACCTATGTTTCATCCCTATTTATAGGTAAGAGATGGACAAGTTCTCCAAATGTACAAAACAACTCAAGATGGAATTCCTTAAAAATTCAAGTAAGGTTATGGCAAAATGAACAAGGTTTTAGTCATTGGTGGTGGTGTAGGGGGAGTTCAGGCAGCTTTAGAATTGGCTGACCTGGGTTATTATGTTTATCTAGTAGAAAGCTCTCCTTTTCTTGGCGGATTAGTGGCCAGTCTTCATCGGACTTACCCTGTGTGTTTCTACTGCAATGCTTATCTCAAATTTTCAGCCTGCGAACGCCATTTTAACATAAAGGTTTTAACCCAAACTCAAGTAGAAGAAGTCAAAGGCGAACCGGGTAATTTTCAGGTTACACTCACTAAATTTCCTCGTTATGTTGACATAGATAAATGTACAACCTGTGGTATATGTGCTGAACAGTGTCCGCAGGAAATAAAATATCCCTTCCCAGGGAGCCTGAGAACAAGGAAGGCCATATATTTGTCTCATCCTTCCGCTGTGCCTTACAAATATGTTGTTGACAAAAATAATTGTCTCTTTTTTAAGCAAGGAGAATGTCGTCTATGTGAAGAAGTATGTCCCCACCAGGCGATAAATCTTAATGCTTCAGAAGAAACATTTAATCTAGAGGTAGGTGCTATTATCTTTGCCGCTGGGGCAGGGCTTTCTGATGCAGCTATTTACGACAAATACCACTATCTTGGTCTACCTAACGTAATAACCAGTATGGAATTTGAATATTTATTAAAAGACTCTATTAGATACTATGGACATCTTGTACGCCCTTCTGATAAGCAGAGACCTCAAAAAATTGCCTGGCTGCAGTGCATAGGTTCAAGAGATATTACCAAGGGAAATTACGGCTATTGTTCTAGTGTTTGTTGTATGTATGCCTTAAAAGAAGCCATAATGGCCAAAAGGTATAACGATTCAGAGGGAACAATCTTTTTTATGGATTTGCGGGCTTATGGTAAACACTTTGAGGAATACTATAACAAGGCTAAAGAAGCCGGAATTCGCTTTGTCCATTCACGTGTAAATGCCGTTGAAGCTGCTAAAAATGAAGGTAATGTGGTTATAAAGTATGCCACGGACGACGGAAAGCTGGAAGAAGAGGAATTTGATCTGGTCGTGCTTTCAGTTGGACTTCGGCCTTCAAAGAAAACGGTAGAGTTGGCCCAAAAGATGGGCCTCAATCTCAATCACTATCATTTTGTGGCGACAAACACCTTTACTCCGGTGGAGACTTCAAGACCAGGCATTTATGTATGTGGAACCTTTCAGGAGCCAAAGGCCATTCTGGATACCACCACCCAGGCAAGTGCGGCTGCCGGAGAAGTAGCTATCCTGCTAGGTTCTGCTTCCCCTAAGACATCTAAGCCTACTATATCACAAGCATCTGTTGCTGAAGAAAATCCTAAAATAGGTGTTTTTGTCTGTCAGTGTCGGGGGAATATCAGTAATGCCGTTGACATTAGAGAAGTCTTGGAAGAAGTTAGCGGAAACCCCAATGTAGTCTATAGCGAAACGCATCCTGATCTTTGTGGACTGGAAGGGAGACAGTTCATACAAGAGAAAATTGGTGAGCACGGTCTTAATCGTGTTATTATCGCCGCCTGCACTCCAAAACTATATGAAAACCACTTTAGAGAAATAGTTAAGAAAGCTGGGCTTAATCCCTTTCTAATGGAAATGGCCAATCTGCGAGAACAATGTGCTTGGGTGCATTCAGAGCGAAAAGCAGAGGCTACGCAAAAGGCTAAAACACTCATCAAAATGGCGATAGCTAAAGTTGGCCTGGCTCAACCTATAAAAAGAGAAGTCACATCTTTAGCCAAGTCAGGGTTGGTGGTTGGCGGAGGAATAGCAGGACTTACCGCAGCATTACACCTAGCAAAACAGGGATTTGAAGTCTATCTGATAGAAAAGACAAACCAACTTGGAGGTATCGCCAGAAGGACCTACTTCTCCTGGAAGGGAGAAGACGTCCAGGATTTTTTAAAAAGCCTTGTCAATGAAGTTGTTAATCACCCTCGCATTCATGTATATACTGAAACAGAAGTGTTAACGTCCTCGGGTAAAATAGGCAATTTTACCACTAAGGTTAACACACCTTCTGGCACCAAAGAAATTAAGCATGGAATTACCATTCTGGCTACGGGAGCACAAGCATATAGGCCTGAAAGTTACCTGTATGGAAAACACTCACGGGTAATGACCCTATTAGACTTACAAGAAAAGATTGCCCAAGCAAGTCCAGAAGTTCTAAAGAGTAAAAATGTGGTGATCGTTCAATGTGTGGGTTCAAGAAACGAGGAGCGGCCTTATTGCAGTCGGGTCTGTTGCACCCAGTCTCTAAAGAACGCCCTCATGTTAAAAGAGAAAAACCCAGAGGCCAATATTTATATCCTCTATCGTGACATAAGAACTTATGGCTTCCGGGAAGACCTTTATCGTGAAGCTAGGGCAAAGGGTATTGTTTTTCTTCGCTATAGCCTGGATGACCAACCAAAGCTAGAAATGATAAAAAGAGGAAAGGGAAGTGGATTTGAACCCAAAATAAGAGTGAGGACGAAAGACTCTGTTTTGGACCAACAGCTGGTAATAGATGCCGATATTGTAGCCCTGGCAGTAGCCATGGTGCCTACAGAAGAGAATAAAAAACTGGCTGAGATTTTTAGGGTTCCAGTAGATGGATACGGCTTCTTTACCGAAATAGTGAAAGATTTAAGTACAGTAGACACGCCGGCTGAGGGAGTGTTCATTTGCGGTTTGGCCCAAGGTCCCAAGTTTATTGATGAAAGCATTGCCCAGGCCAAGGGAGCAGCAACCAGGGCCGCCCAAATCCTCACCAAAGACCATCTTGAACTATCACCCGTTGTTTCCCAGGTAATAGAAGAAAACTGCGACGGATGTGGTTACTGCGTTGAACCCTGTCCCTACGATGCCATTTCTCTAATTGAATATATGAGTCAAGGAATTGTAAAGAAAATCGCAGAGGTCAATACTTCTTTATGCCAGGGCTGCGGTATATGTCAAGCAACCTGTCCTAAAAATGGAATATGCATTCCTAATAATAGGCTTGACCAATTTTCGGCTATGATAGATGCTGTTTTAGAGACAGTTTAAAAAGGAGGGCTACCTTGAAAGAAATATGGCTAAATCAATCAGACCCTAATTTTAAATTTGAAGTAGCCAACAGATTGGGGGGAGAAAGCCTCAAGGCATGCTTTGCCTGTGGAGCATGCACAGGGGCCTGTCCGGTAAAGGGGGTCAATGATGACTTTGACCCTCGTAAAATCATCAGGATGATACTGCTGGGGTTGAGAAAAGAAGTCCTTGGTTCTAAGTTAATCTGGTATTGCTGTTTGTGTAATACCTGCTCCTTTGTTTGTCCTCAGGATGTGAAGTTTAGTCAGGTAATGGGTGTGCTCAGAGAAATGGCCATTGAAGACGGTTTTGTCCATCCTTCTTTACAAGACACTATGAAGAATATAGATAGATTTTTCCTAGATTTGCGGCAAAAAGTGCTCTTTAATGTCTTGGATAAAAAAGATGAACTTATAGAATTTGATTTAAAAGAATTTGTTAAATCTCTACTTTAGAGGTGGATAAACGTGGTTCCTGAAAATAAAGAAAACATTGTAGGTGCCGTAATGGTTGTAGGTGGAGGGGTGGCCGGAGTGCAGGCCTCTCTTGACCTGGCTGAAATGGGCTACTATGTCTATCTGCTGGAAGAAAAGTCTTCCATTGGCGGAGTAATGGCCGAGTTGGATAAAACTTTCCCTACCAACGACTGTTCGTTATGTATCCTCTCGCCAAAGTTGGTTGAAGCTGGAAGGCACCCCAATATAAAAATTATCACCCAGGCCAAAATAGAAGAGATTGAAGGTGAACCAGGTAATTATAAGGTAACAGTATTAAAACGGCCCAGATATATTGATGAAACCAAATGTACTGCCTGTGGCATCTGTAGCAGCTATTGTCCAACCCCTATTTTTGATACCTACAATGCAAAACTCTGTTTCACAAAGGCCATCCATATTGATTATCCCCAAGCAGTGCCCTCGGCTTATGTAATAGACCCTGATGCCTGTTTATATCTAAACAGACAGGAATGCCAGATATGTGTGCCCACCTGTAGGGCAGGTGCCATAGATTTTTCCCAAAAAGGAGAGCACGAAGAAATCTCAGTTGGAGCCATTATTTTAACTCCGGGATTTAGTGCCGTAGATGCCTATGTTCGGAATGATTATGAGTATGCAAATTATCCCAATGTAGTAACCAGTGTTGAATTTGAACGTATTATGTGTGCTTCTGGTCCCTTTAAAGGAGAAATATTACGTCCTTCTGACAAAAAGCATCCTCACCGGATTGCCTTTATTCAGTGTATTGGTTCCCGTGAACGTAAGCATCCCTATTGTTCGGCTGTATGCTGCATGTATGCCATCAAGGAAGCGACGGTATCATTGGAACATAATCCTGATTTAGATATCACCATCTTCTATATGGATATGAGGACACAGGGAAAGGGTTTTGACGAATTCTTTGAACGGGCACGAGACGAATATAAAATCCGTTTTGTCCGCTCACGGGTAGCTGATATAAAAGAAGTGGATAATCACAATTTACTTTTAAGATACAGCCTTGAAAATGGTAAGGTAGTGGAAGAAGAATTTGACTTGGTCGTCCTCTCTGTTGGTCTGGAACCACCTAAGAGCGCAAGGAATCTTTCTCGGGCTTTACAGATAGGATTGAATCAATACGGATTCTGTCGCACTTCTGAATTTACCCCGGTAAATACGACTAAAGAAGGAATTTTTGTTGCTGGTGCCTTTCAAGGGCCAAAAGACATACCTGAAAGTGTGACCCAGGCTAGCGGAGCGGCTGCCTGTGCTTCCAGTCTCCTTTACCCTGCTAGAAATACCTTGGTAGCCCATAAGGAATATCCACCTGAGAAAGAAATTGAAGAAGAACCCCGGATAGGTGTATTTGTATGTCACTGCGGGATAAACATTGGTGGTGTAGTTAATGTCCCTGAGGTAAGAAAATACGCAGCCACTCTTGAAAATGTCGTCTTTTGCGATGAAAACTTCTACACCTGCTCACAGGATACCCAGGAAAGAATGAAAGAAATGATTGAGAAGTACAAGTTGAACCGAATCGTAGTAGCTGCCTGCACCCCTAGAACCCATGAACCCCTGTTTCAAGAAACCATCAGAGAGGCTGGACTTAACCGTTGTCTCTTTGAAATGGCGAACATTCGTGACCAATGTTCCTGGGTTCACATGCATGAAAAGGAAAAGGCAACAGAAAAGGCAAAGGATTTGCTTCGGATGGCTGTGGCAAAGGCAAGACGGCTTCAACCCTTAAAAGAAGAAACAGTAAAGGTGACCCCTAAGGCCCTTGTTATTGGTGGTGGACTGGCAGGGATGACTTCTGCCCTGGCCTTGGCCAATCAGGGATTTGAGTGTTATTTAGTAGAAAAAGAAGCTGAACTGGGTGGTAATCTCCGGAAAGTTCACTATACTTTAGAAGGCAACGATCCCCAAACCCTTTTGAAAAAATTGGTTGAAGATATCTATAATCACCCTCTGATCCATGTGTTTACGAATACAGAGATAAAAGACATTAGTGGTTATGTAGGTAACTTCAAAACAGAACTATCTTCAGAAGGTAAAGAAACACAAGCACTTGAACATGGAGTGATAATCGTTGCTACTGGTGGTCATCAATATCAGCCATCTGAGTATTTATATGGTCAAGACGAACGTGTGCTTACCCAGCTTCAACTGGAAGAGAGGTTGGCAACTAATGCTGTGGATAAAGAGAAATTAAATAATGTGGTGATGATCCAATGTGTTGGCTCTCGTGATGAAGAAAGGCCGTATTGTAGTAAAATCTGCTGTGCTCAAGCCATTAAAAATGCTTTAAAAATAAAGGAAATAAACCCCAAGGCCAATGTCTATATCCTTTACCGGGATATAAGGG
>JAGHCL010000194.1 GCA_021160485.1 Candidatus Desulfofervidaceae bacterium | reverse complement strand
CTTATAAACAACCTGTTTTAATAGAGAAGTTTCTTAATGAACGGGAATTCACGGTAGGTATTTTAGGCACAGGCAAAAAGGCCCGTGTGCTTGGTATTATGGAAGTGATTATCAAGGAAGAAAAATTCGCAAATATATGTGGTGTTGAGGCAAAAGAAGCATGTGAAGCCTATGTTGAATATCGTTTATTACCAACTCGTCTAGAAAGAGATATTGTCACAATGGTGCTTAAGACGCACAGAATCTTAAATTGCCGCGATGTGTCCCGGATTGATGTGCGTCTTGATGAAAAGGGCCATCCCCACATTATGGAAGTTAATCCCTTGCCAGGACTTCATCCTACCCACTCTGACCTACCTATCTTGGCAGAAAAGGTAGGTATACCATATAAGACCCTTATTTCAATTATATTAAAATCTGCTCTAAGAAGAATGAATTAACATGGACAAAAGAAGAAGCTGACCAAAATAGCTTTGGATGCTTTTTTGCTCATCGGCTGCCGCAGAGCTCGCAAGAGTAGATATGCGTCTTTCTTTGGATAATACTCCCTATATCTTAGAAATCAACACCAATCCCTGTTTAAGTCCGGATGTTGGTTTTATCAGGGCAGCAAATTTTGTTCCCAAGGTAATTCCTGTTTTACAATCATCACCAAGCGGGAAAAGTTAGAATTACTTAATGCATACCCGTCTCACTTCTTTCAAATCTGTGAAACCTTTAAATACCTTTTCAATACCATCTTGTTTTAGAGTTGTCATACCGTTTAAGATAGCCCTTTTTCTGATTTTTTCAGTAGGGGCCCTTTTTTTGATTAGAGTTTTAATATACTCATCGTTAACAAGTAATTCGTGGATCCCCATTCTTCCTTTATATCCTGAGTTGCCACAGGCATCACAACCTTTTGCCCGATAAAGGGTTAAATCAGAGGTATATTTGATTCCTAAACGTGAGAAATATTCTTCTCCATATTCTGCCACTAATTCTTTAAATTCTTCTTCACTCGGATGATATGGCTCTTTACATTTTTTACATAATGTCCGAATAAGCCTTTGTGCCAAGACACCAAGAAGAGAGTCAGCAAAATTATGAGGGTCTAATCCCATTTCCAATAATCGGGTAATGGTTTCAGGGGCACTATTAGTGTGAAGGGTAGAAAAAACTAAGTGACCGGTAAGAGAGGCCTCTATTCCAGTGGTGGCTGTCTCTTCGTCTCTCATTTCACCTATCATAATTACATCTGGGTCTGCCCGTAGAAATGCACGCATGACCCGGGCAAAAGTAAGACCTATTTTAGGGTGAACTTCTACCTGTCTGAGTCCTGGTTGGGTGATTTCCACTGGATCCTCAGCTGTCCATATTTTTCTATCCGGTGTGTTTATATAACTTAAAGCCGAGTGTAATGTAGTAGTTTTACCAGAACCGGTGGGTCCAACTACTAATACCAAGCCATAAGGTTGGGTAATGATTTGTTTAAATTTTTTTAAATTTTCTTCGGACATTCCTATTTCATTTAATTTTAAGGGTGTACCAGTGTGTAAAAGCCTCAATACCACATCTTCATGCCCACCTACTGTAGGCAAAGTAGCCACTCTGAGTTCTAAAAGTACTTTTCCCTTTTGCTTAAACTTTATCTTTCCATCTTGAGGTAGTCTTCTTTCAGCAATATCCAAATTGGCCATGATTTTTATGCGTGAGACAACTCCTCTTGTAAAGGTGTTTGGAATTTGAATATAAGGTTGACAAACACCATCAATCCTGAATCTAATTTGGGTAATTTTGGTTGTGGGTGAAGGTTCTATATGAATATCTGATGCTTTTTTCCGCCACGCATCTAAGATCATCTGGTTGACAAAACGAATAACACGATTATCTGACTCCGCAACTTCTTCCTCCGCAATTTCTTCACTTACTTCTTCAGTATCTTCTGCGTCTTTTACTAATTCTTCTATAAAATTAACCTTTTCCTGTCCCCAGAAATAATCTATAAAACTTTCTATATCTTCTTTGATGCTTACAACTAACTTAATATTGGAGGTTTGGAGTAAATTCTTAATAATGTCCACACGGGTCAAATCGTGAGGATTGTCAATGGCAACTACTATTTTATTGCCTTCTCGCTTTAATGGCACCCAGTAATTATGCTTCAAATATTGATACTTTAACCCCCGGATTAAATCAAATGGAATAGGAATGTTGGGATCAAAGGCTACAAAAGGACATCCAAAAAACAGAGAAAGAGACTTGCCAATATTTTCTTTACTCACCCCGTATTTTTGGATAAGAATAAATTCTACACTTTTTCTCTGTTTTTTGGACTCGGTAACCGCTCTTTCTAAATCTTTTTTTTGAATTATCTTTTCTTGGATTAAATAATCAAACCTACTTCCACCCTTACTTTTTATATATAAGGATTTTATTTTTTGATTTAAGTCAGGAAATTTGTGTTTAAACCTTGTTATTTGCTTAAAGCAAAACAGAGCTTTTGTATAGGCTCCTACCGCTTCGTATAACTTACCAAGTTCATATTGAATTCGTTCTTTATATTCAGTTGTGAGTTTACGACGATTTAAAAAATCTTCCAGAAAACGGATTGCATTTAATTTAAGACCTTGTTCTTCGTAACAACTGATAATATTTTGGATACATTCTTCTACCTTATACTCTTTTTGTAAAACCTTTTTAAATTCTTCTATTGCCTCTTTGTATAAGCCTAATTCTTTTAAAGCTAATGCTTTTTCATATACCTCTGAAACACTTTCTTCTTCCGAATCCGCAAGAGGAAAAGGCACAATATTTTCTCCATTTTCTCCAGATTTCAAATCTTCCT
>JAGHCL010000030.1 GCA_021160485.1 Candidatus Desulfofervidaceae bacterium | reverse complement strand
TGGGGCTTATTTCATATCCCTTCATCTCAGAAAATGGAGGGGCGATTTTTATCCCTAGAGGGTCTCTGAATCTCACAGGGTTTAATTACAAATTTGTAAATGGTTATCAGACAATAGAATTAGGGGCTCCTTATGAATTTATCAAAAAGTGCTTCAAGAAAATAAAAAAGAATTTGAAACTCAATATCACGGGTTTTTCTGAAATGACAGTCGAAGAAATTGTCTCTCTGACAAATTTGCCTCTGAGTCAAGCAAAGTTGGCCCCAAAACGCGAGTATTCCGAGCCGTTTGTCTATCAAGATGACCCTGATAAGCTTTCCTTGTTAGAGGCCGCTATAAGTAAATTCGGACTCAATTTGACAAAAGGAGGGAGATTTTATACTCTCATGGCCAGTAACAACAAAGGAAAGGCCGTTCAGATTGTGATAAAACTTTATCAACAGACCTTTCCGAATAAAATCATTGTCTCAATTGGTCTTGGTGACAGTTTAAATGATGTATCTATGCTTCTGCATGTGGATAAACCGGTAATAGTAAGAAGGGAAGAAGGAAAATTTCTGAGATATGAGTTTAAAAATGCATATCTAACCCAAGCAGTGGGGCCACAGGGCTGGGCTGAAGCCATATTTAGAATTTTAAAAGGAGGGGGATAATGGGAGATTTTTTTCAAAATGGTGTTGTAACTAGTCTGCATCGCTTAAATCGGAATAATGAAAGTCTTCTGGCAAATAAATTGGTAAAATACAACAGCCAGCGTCCTGTTGCTTTGGTGCTGCCTGCTCTTTTTATGGAATTTACCGGAGAAGCTTTTCCTAAAATTGTGGATGAATTAACTACTGTACCCTATGTTACTCAAGTTGTGTTGTCTTTAGGCAAGGCCAATAAAGAAGAATTTTTATTCGCCAAAAAATTTCTTTCCCGCTTACCTCAGGAGACGGTGATTGTTTGGAATGACGGACCCAGAATGCGGGAGTTATATAAAAAACTAGAAGAAGAATTTTACCCTTGGGAAAGCGGAAAGGGACTGGCTGCCTGGATAGGCTATGGATACATTCTCGCCTGCAATAAGTGTGATGTCATCGTCTGCCACGATTGTGATATTTTAACTTATCAAAGAGAGATTTTGACCCGTTTATGTTATCCTATTGCCAACACCCAACTTAATTACGAATTTTGTAAGGGATATTACAGTCGGGTAACAGACCGACTCCATGGACGGGTAACCCGGCTCTTTGTTACTCCTCTTATTCGGGCCTTAATGAGAATTCTAGGGCGAACACCGTTTTTGGTCTACCTAGACAGTTTTCGTTATCCTCTGGCAGGTGAGTTTGCTATGACTTCCGAATTGGCGTGGAGAATTAGAACTCCAGCTGACTGGGGTTTGGAAATAGGTGTGCTGGCAGAGGTTTACAGGACATGCGCTTTGAGGAGTATTTGTCAGGTAGATTTAGCAGACAATTATGAACACAAACATCAGGAGTTATCCCCTCAAGATCATTCCAAAGGACTTTTGAAAATGGCAGTGGATATTGCTAAAACCCTTTTTAGAACTCTGGCCAGTGAGGGTATTGTCTTTTCTGACGGTTTCTTTAAAACCCTTAAGGCTGCCTATGTCAGAGAAGCCCAGGATGCCCTGAGGAGGTATCAAAATGACAGTATTATCAATTCCCTCTACTTTGATAGGCATGCAGAATCACTGGCAATTGAGGCCTTTTCAAACGGCATTACCATCGCAGGTAAACAAATCCTAGAAGACCCACTCGGCCTTCCCCTTATTCCTAACTGGAGTCGGGTGGTTTCAGCCATTCCTGACTTTTTTGACAACCTTAAGGAAGCAGTAGAAGAAGATAATAAAATGAGCTAACAATATTTATGATTATATAAAATCCAGCAGGGACTTAGTATGAAAAATGAAACTGTTCTAAAAGATTTATTTTGGACGGGAATAAGGGCAGTTAATCCTTATACAGCAGTAAAAGAATACTTAAAAAAAGTTCAGGAAGAGATTAAAACGGATGAATATCAAAAAGTAATTGTCATTGGTTTTGGCAAAGCCGCCTATACCATGGCCAAGGCAGTAGAAGAAGAATGGGGGGATTTAATTGATACCGGGTTAGCCATTACCAAATATGGCCACGGAGGAAAGTTAGATAAAATAAAAATCACAGAAGCAGGACATCCCCTCCCAGATGAAAATGGAGTAAAAGCCACTGAAGAAATCATTAAATTAATTAAGGCCAATGCCGGTGAGAAGACCCTTATTTTGTGTCTTATTTCTGGTGGTGGTTCAGCCTTATTGGTTGCACCCTATGAAGGTATCACCTTGGCAGAAAAGCAAAGTGTGACTCAGCTTTTACTTAAAGCCGGAGCCGACATAACAGAGTTAAATGCTGTTAGAAAGCACCTTTCTAGGGTAAAAGGAGGAAGGTTGGCTGAGAGGGCTTATCCGTCTAGATTGATTGCCTTGATTCTTTCGGATGTAATTGGCGACCCGTTAGAGGTCATTGCCTCAGGCCCCACGGCCCCAGATGAAACCACTTATAGAGATGCTCTAACTGTGCTTAAAAAGTTCAGCCTTTTCCCTCATACACCTCCGCAGATGATAGAGCTCCTTGAAAAAGGGAAACAGGGACTATTGCCTGAAACTTTAAAGAAAGACAACCCTATTTTTAAGCATGTGACAAACGTGATTATTGGTAATAATCGCAAAGCCCTTAATGCAGTGAAGGCAAAGGCTTTTGAGCTGGGGTTCCAACCTCAGATTATTTCATCAGAAATTCAGGGTGAAGCCAGAGAAGTAGGAGAATATTTAGCTAACCTGGCTTCAGAAGCGCAAAAAACACTATCTGACAGCCCCAAATGCCTCATCAGTGGAGGAGAAACCACGGTGGCAGTAAAAGGCAAGGGATTGGGGGGCAGGAATATGGAATTGGCCCTGGCCTTTGCCCTGAAGGTTGCTGGTAAAAAAGGAATTAGTCTACTCTCGGCTGGAAGCGATGGCACGGATGGTCCCACTGATGCTGCTGGGGCAATCGTGGATGGAAATACCATTTTGCGGGCTAGGGAAGTAGGTATTGTGCCAGAGGTATATTTGGGGAATAATGATGCTTACCACTTTTTCCAGAAGGTTGGCGGATTGTTTATCTCTGGTCCTACAGGGACAAATGTGATGGATATTCAAATTATATTAATTGAGAAACCCTAAGTTTTTTAACTAAATTAAACATAATTTCTTCCCAGTAAGTGCTTATTGCCAATCTTTAAAAGTTTTCTAATGTCTGTTTATCTG
>JAGHCL010000051.1 GCA_021160485.1 Candidatus Desulfofervidaceae bacterium | reverse complement strand
CTGCCCTAATAAAAATGAAAGGGGTCAGTTTAGAAAATCTCTATGAGAAATTCAAAGAAGGAGAAGTTAAGGAACTTAAGATTATTGTAAAGGCAGATGTGCAAGGTTCGGTTGAAGCCCTAAAGGAATCTTTGAGCAAGTTAAGCACAGATGAGATTAAAATTAATGTAATTCATGCTTCTACCGGTGCGATTACGGAGTCAGATATTTTGCTTGCTTCTGCTTCACATGCAATTGTGATTGGTTTTAATGTGCGTCCCACTGCCAAGGTGATGGATTTAGCCCAAAAAGAAAAGGTAGATGTGCGGTATTATAATGTTATCTATCGTCTGTTGAATGATATTAAAGACGCTATGAGCGGCATGTTAGAACCGGAATATAAAGAAAAAGTGATTGGAGAAGCGGAAATTAGGCAGATCTTTAAAGTGCCTAAAGTAGGTATGGTAGCAGGTTGTTATGTAACAAATGGAAAGATAGAACGGGGTGCAAATGTCCGTGTGTTAAGAGATGGGGTGGTGGTGTATGATGGTAAACTGGCTTCTTTAAAGAGATTTAAGGAAGATGTTAAAGAAGTAGCGGCAGGATATGAATGTGGAATGGGATTTGAGAATTTCCAGGATATAAAAGTAGGTGATACGGTTGAGGCATATATAGTAGAAGAGGTAAAAAGGACGATTGATTTTCAAACAGCTAATGAATAATAGTGAATAGTAATTAGTCAGTAGGAAGTTTTAAATTAGGGATACAGATTATCAAGATTTAAGCATAAATGGATAGAAACGTAGATGAGTAAATGCGAAAAAATGAGAGGCACATTCACGTATTAACTTAATTGTAATAGTGAGGTATTTTATGGTTGTAGGCGTAGCTCAAGTTTTACTTCGTATTCCCAACAATCATTCTTTGAAAGGGAAGAGAAGTATAATCCGCCAGATTGTGGAGCGGCTGAAAAGACAATTTAACATTTCCATTGCAGAGGTAGAATCACAGGATAGATGGCAACTGATTCATTTGGGTGTATCTCAAGTGGGAATTAAAGCTGATGCTGTTCAAGCTTCTTTAAATAAGATATTGGATTTTATTGAGGGAATGGGCTTGGTAGAAATTGTAGATATGGAACTAGAAATCATCCACTTTTCTACCAAAAGGACTTTTTATGGGAAATTATGCTCGTGCTTCTAGGGTTGCGGGATTGTTTCAGCGGGAAATGGCGGATATTTTACTTAGGAAAATTGCTGATCCCCGGTTACAGGGAGTGACCATTACCCGAGTAGTTCTCTCCGCAGATTTAAAGCAAGCAACCATATTCTTTGATATCTGGGGACTAGAACAGCGGGATGCAGGAAGAGTTTTGGCTGGTTTTGAGAGTGCGCAAAATCTTATCAGAAAAGAGTTGGCTCAGAGAGTAAGATTAAAAACAATGCCAAAGCTGAAATTTGTATTTAATCAGGGGAGTTAGAGTTGGAGGTTTCGGGCATACTCCTCATAGATAAGCCTGCAGGTATTACTTCTTTTGGGGTAGTAAGGAAGATTAAAAAATGGTTGAGAGTGAAGAAAATAGGTCATGGAGGCACTCTTGACCCTTTGGCCACGGGAGTATTACCTATTTTTGTTAATAAAGCAACTAAAATTGCCCAGTTTTTTTTAGACATGGACAAAAAATATGTGGTGACGATGCGACTGGGGTTGGAGACAGATACCCAAGATATTGAAGGCAATGTAGTTCGGGCAACTGAAGATTTTAATATTTCTTTAGATATGTTGAAAAAGGAAATAGGTAGGTTTAAAGGAAAGATTAAGCAAGTGCCACCTCCTTATTCGGCGGTTAAGGTAAGAGGAATACCTCTATATAAATGGACACGACGAGGATTTAAAATTGATTGTCCTCCCCGAGAGGTAGAAATTTACGAGTTAAATATTACTCATTTTCAACCGCCAGAGGTTGATTTTGAGGTAACTTGCTCAAAGGGGACATATATTAGGACACTGTGTGCAGATATTGGTAAAAGGTTAGGCTGCGGTGCCTGTTTGGCCCGGTTGCGCAGATTGAAAACGGGGCCCTTTTCTGTAGATAATGCTATCAGCCTTGAGTTTTTACATGAAGCAGTAAAGGCTAAACGTTGGGAAGATTATCTAATGAATATCAATCAAGCTTTAGCACACCTTGGAGCTGTTGTTTTAGATGAAAAGCAAGAAAAACAGATAAAGCAGGGGAAGTTTATTTTGTGGTCTGATAAATTGACAAATGGGTTAATTCGTGGCTTAAACAAAGAAAATGAGTTGGTAGCTATATTAAGAGCAAAACAGATAAAAAACGGCGTGCAGTTACGTCCGGTAAGAGTATTTCTTACATCTTAAAGGAGGAGAGAAATGACCTTAACACCCGAACAGAAGCAAGAGGTTATTAAAGAATTTCAGATTCATCCCACAGATACTGGATCTCCAGAGGTGCAGGTAGCAATTTTAACCAAACGAATTCAATATCTTACTGAGCACTTCAAGGTTCACAAGAAGGATTTTCATTCTCGTCGGGGGTTGTTGAAGTTAGTGGGGCATAGAAGAAAGTTGCTTAATTATTTAAAGAATAAAGATATTGAAAGATACCGCAAACTTATCCAGAAGTTGGGTTTGAGAAAGTAAGACGGAACTAAAGGGAGAACGTATGGAAAAGTGTGTGCGAATTGAATGGCAAGGGCGTCCTTTGTCTATTATTTATGGTAAGGTTGCCAATCAAGCTAATGGAGCAGTCTTAGTGCAGTATGCAGATACAGTTGTACTTGTTACTGTGGTAATGGCTGCAGAGGAAATGAGGGGTATAGATTTCTTACCCCTTACGGTAGAATATCAAGAAATGTCCTACGCCGCAGGTAGGATTCCGGGAGGCTTTTTTAAGCGGGAGATAGGACGTCCCAGTGATAAAGAAATACTGACTGCCCGTCTTATTGATCGCCCTTTGCGTCCTCTTTTCCCAGATGGTTTCAACCGTGAGGTTCAAATAATTGCTACTGTTTTATCTGCGGATCAGGAAAATGATCCAGACATCCTAGCACTTATTGGAGCTTCTGCTGCCCTTAATGTGTCTGATATTCCTTTTAATATTCCTGTTGGGGCAGTAAGAGTAGGAAGGGTAAACGGTGAATGGGTTATTAACCCTACCCGAACGCAAATGGAAGAAAGCGAAGTAAATATTGTCGTAGCTGGTCATGAACAGGGCGTGATGATGGTAGAAGGGGGAGCGCGTTTTGTGCCAGAGGAAGTAGTGTTAGAAGGTATCTTCCTGGGGCACGGAGCGTTAAAGCCTATTTTAGAACTCCAGAAAGAATTACAACAAGACGTGGGTAAGCCAAAATTAGAAGTTACTCCCCCTGAAAGAGATCCAGAGCTGGTGGCTAAGTTGAGGGGTTACCTGCCTGCCATGGAAGAAGCCTTATGTATTCCTGAAAAATTACCCCGACATAAACGTTTAAGGGAAATTTTTGTTCAGGCGGTAAATGACTTACAAATTGAAGAAGAGTTGATACTTCAGGCTAAAGGTATCTTTCAGGATTTTGAGAAAGAGCTAATTCGGAAAAAAATTTTAGAAGAGGGGCGCCGGATTGACGGTCGTGGTTTTAGGGACATCAGGCCCATTTATTGTGAGGTAGGTGTTCTTCCACGCACTCACGGTTCAGCTATTTTTAAACGTGGAGAGACCCAGGTATTGGCAGTTACTACTCTAGGAACTTCTGAAGACGAGCAGAAAATAGATGCCCTTTATGGTGAGAGCTTTAAATCATTTATGGTGCATTATAATTTTCCTCCCTATTGTGTAGGGGAGACAAAAAGATTAAGAGGTCCTAGCCGAAGAGAAATTGGACATGGAGCCTTAGCCGAGCGGGCCTTAAAACCAGTTGTTCCTGGTGAAGAGGAATTCCCTTATACTATTAGGGTGGTTTCAGAGGTGCTAGAGTCCAATGGTTCATCTTCTATGGCTACTGTATGTGGGGGGTGTCTTTCCCTCATGGATGCAGGTGTGCCGGTAAAGACGCCGGTGGCTGGTATTGCGATGGGTTTAATGAAAGAAGGAGATAAAACAGTTATCCTTTCAGATATCATAGGTGATGAGGATCATTGTGGGGATATGGATTTTAAAGTGGCCGGTACTCGTGAAGGGGTAACCGCTATTCAAATGGATATTAAAATTGAAGGTGTGACTGAGGAAATTTTTCGTCAGGCCTTGCTTCAGGCCAAAGAAGGGAGACTTTTTATCTTGGACAAAATGGAATCTGTGTTACCCACTCCTAAAGATCATATTTCACCTTATGCGCCTAAGGTGTCCATTACAGAAGTAAACCCAGATAAAATTGCTAGCCTTATCGGTCCAGGTGGAAAGGTAATTAAAGATATCATTGCTAAAACTGGAGTAGCTATTGATATTAAGGAAAGTGGCAGGGTGCACATTATTTCTCAAGATGAGGAAGCTATTCAAAAGGCAATGGATTTAGTAAAACAAGTTACCCAAGATGTGGAAGTGGGCCGTTTGTATATTGGAAAGGTGAAAAAATTGATGGATTTTGGTGCGTTGGTAGAGATTATTCCTGGTGTAGTGGGTTTGGTTCATATTTCAGAGCTTGATCACAAACGGGTGCATAAAGTAAGCGATGTGCTTAAAGAAGGAGATGAAGTGTTGGTGAGGGTCCTTGGTGTAGAAAAAGATGGTAAAATTAGATTAAGTCGCAAAGCGGCTTTAAGCCCACCTTCGCATATCCGAAAAAAAGAGGGAGGACGAAGGTAATAGAAGTTTATCAATGCGGATTCCTTTAGTGCAGTCATATTGACAAAATATGAAGATTCAGGTGCAGATAAAAAAACTACGTGAAGGCGTTTCTTTGCCTGTATATATGACCTCAGAAGCAGCGGGGATGGATCTTTTTGCTGCTATCCAAGAAGAAATTACTTTAATGCCAGGAGAGATTAATCTTATTCCGACAGGCATTGCGATTGCTCTTCCTTCTGGCTTTGAGGCTCAAATCCGTCCACGGAGCGGTCTGGCAGTAAAATATGGAATTACATTGATTAATGCACCGGGAACGATAGATGCCGATTATAGAGGGGAAATAAAAGTTGCTCTTATAAACCTAGGGAAAGAAGAATATATAATTAAACCTGGAGATAGAATTGCTCAGATGGTAGTTGCCCCAGTAACCAGAGTGGAATGGCAAGTGGTGTTTGAATTACCTTCCTCAGAACGGGCTCGTGGCGGGTTTGGACATACGGGCTGCTAGCTGATTGTGTGTAATAAGCTCAGAAACAGTTACAAAGCGAAACTCTGCTGTTAAAGGTAGGAGTTCTTCTCTTATCACCATCAATGTGGTTAAATGAGGATGACATATAGCTACTACCTCTCCTTTGGATTTTGCCCAGCGTTTCAGTGCTTCTATGCGTTGTTTCATTCCAGCTACATCCAAGGTAGCGTCAATGAAAATATCTCTTTTTACACTAGGGATTCCCATTCTTCTGGCTATTTGATAAGCCACAGAGCCATTTGTAGTGAGACTGTCAACAAAAAATAACCCTCTTTTTTTTATTTCTTTTAACACTATCTCCATGTAAGTTTTATTTTGAGTGAATTTAGAACCCATGTGATTGTTGACACCTTTTATATAAGGCACAGACCCTAAATCTTGCTCTAGTTGTTTTTTCAACACCATAGGAGGCATGCTCAATAGCAACATTCCAGGTTGTTGGTTTAGCCTCGGATGTCCATTGGCTTCTAAAGGCAAATGGAGCATGATTTCTGCGTGATGGTTTTTAAGTATTTCCGCGGTTTTCTGACTGTAAGGCAGGTAAGGAAGGATGGAATAGGAGAAGGGGATATTTAAGTCTAATAATTGTTGGACTACACTTAGGTCATAACCAAGGTCGTCTATGATAATGGCTACTAACGGTTTTTTTTCTATTTTTGGCAAGACAAAAGGGCTAAAGTTCAGATGGTGAGTGATTAAACCATGCCAGGCAATATAAACCTCCCACTTATTGGCTGAAGGTGAACTAAATTGAAAGCTTAAGCCTTCTTTTTTTTGGGCTAAAGACACAAGACTTGTTTTTAATCGTGACCAAGTCAAGTTTTTAGGCTTTTTAACCTGGATTTCTATAAAGGGGTAGCTCTTTTGTTGCCATTTTTTATAAACTGATTTTTCTTGCCATTGATTGCTTTTTATACCCAGTTTGGTGAATTCTTGTTCAATTAGAGAATTTATATTAAAAACAATCCCTTCTAAAGGGATTTGAGAAAAATCTTCGTAAATAAGCACCCTTTTATGTGATATTGTTTTATGCGGTGCTTTTTTTGAGAAATAAATAAAAGAAACTCCTAATACAGTAATAAACAAAATGGCAGAAAGAAAAATAAATGGGAGGAAAAGTCCTTTAGATTTAGCCCCTTTCCTCCTTGTTTTTTTAACGGTTTTTTTCTTTTTTTGTCTAGTGGCCATCCATTAATACTGTAACTGAGTTAAAACCTTCCACTTTTTTAAAATCTGTAACCCGAGCTCAATGGATAAATCTTTGAGTTCCTTTTTGGAATCCTTTTCTTCTTTTTTCTTTTTCATTATCTCTAGATGTCTAGCCAGGTCTTTTTCTCGGATAGCGTGATGCATTATTTTTTCCCCATCTATTTTTACATTAGCCAGATTGAGATCAGGTTCTATCCCCGTGGCCTGAATACACCGGCCGCTAGGGGTATAATAAAGGGCAGTGGTTAATCTCAAAGCAGAACCATCTTCTAGGGGAATGATCGTTTGCACTGAACCCTTACCAAAGGTTGTTTGACCGATGAGAAAGGCGCGATGGTGGTCTTGTAAGGCCCCAGCAACGATTTCGGCAGCACTAGCTGTTCCCTCGTTGACAAGCACCACCATAGGATAGGGATGAGGATGCTTATTTTTATGAGCGTTAAACCTCATTTGTTGTCCTTTTAACCTTCCCTTAGTATAAACAATCAACCCTTTATCTAAAAATTCATCGGCTACCTTTACTGCTTGGTCAAGGAGTCCACCGGGATTGTTACGTAAATCTAAGATGATACCTTTAAGGGGAGAATTTTCCTTTTCTAATTTTAACAAGGCCTTCTGTAACTCAGAGGTGGTATTTTCCTGAAAACTTGTTAACCGGACGTAGCCATATCCAGGCTCTAGGGTTTTAGCCTTCACACTTTTAATAGAAATTATTCCACGTGTAATTTCAAAATCTTTCGGTTCGGTAAATTCATCTCTCCAGATAGTGAGAGTTACCTTGGTGCCCTTTGGTCCGCGAATGAGTTTAACTGCTTCGGTTAAATTCATATCCTTGGTTGGTTTACCGTTTATTTTGACAATCTTATCTCCTGCTTTAATACCTGCTTTATAAGCAGGGGTATCTTCAATAGGAGAAACAACAGTTAACCATCCGTCTTTAATTGTGATTTCAATACCTACGCCGCCAAATTCGCCCTTGGTTTCTATTTGCAATTCTTTAAATTCATCTGGAGTCAAAAAAGACGAATGAGGATCTAAGGCATTTAACATGCCTTTAATAGCACCGTATATGAGGTCTTTGGACTTAGGGGTTTCAACATAACTATGTTGAACAATATCTAATACTTCCGTAAATATTTTTAACTCATCGTACGTGCTGGCTGAGGGGCTAAAAGCAAAAACAGGGTGAATAGTAAAAAATAAACTGATACATAACCAAAACAAGATCCCCTTCTTAAATTTCATCTTTTCCTCCTTTATTTATTGGGCCTTAACCAAGTGAACGGGTCAATGGGTTTTGTGTGGTGTCGCAACTCAAAATAGAGAGTGGGGCCATTAATTGAACCCATCTCCCCAACTTTTCCTAATACTTCACCTGCTTTTACCCAACTTCCTTTCTTTTTATACAAAGAAATAGCGTGGGCGTAAAGAGTATAATATCCATTTCCATGATCCAAAATAATAATATTGCCATAGCCCTTTAACCAATCAGCATAAACCACCTTTCCGCTTGCTACTGCCTTGAAAGGTGTACCCGCAGGGACCTTGATTTCAATACCGTTGCTCAATAGATAGGTAGATGTATCTTCATTGTAATACTTCCCAAAGGGCACTATGATTTTTCCTTTTACAGGCCAAGGAAGGTGACCTGCTTTAATTTGCTGTTTTTTAATCTGTTGTTTTTTTAGGTTTTTAATAATTTTCTCTAAGCGAGCAGCAGCTCGTTTCAATTCAATTGCCTTTCTCCTATATCTTTCCTTTGCCTGTTTTGCCTGGTGGAGAAGAGCAATTTTCTTTCTTTTTTCTCTTTCAATTTGTGTTTTTAGGTCTTTAATTTGGAGCTGATATCTTTCTACCTTTGCTAATTTCTCTTTACGTGCGTTTTCTAGATTGTCAAAATTTTCCTTTAAAATCTGATACTTGTTAAGCAGGGCCTGATCCTGCTTTACAAGCTGTCCAAGGTAAGTGGAGGTCAAAAAGGCGTTTTTTAAACCGGTGGGAGATAACATACTCAAAAGACCTAGACGATGCCACTGGTATATTGCAATAAGCCTTTGGGTTAATTGTTTTTTAACTAAGTCTAAAGATGTTTCTATTCTTATCTTTTGTTCTTTTAGATTCATTAACTCCTGGTTGAGATGATTGATAGATGCCTCTATTTCTCTTTGTTTTTGATTAAGGGTTTTGAGGCGTTGTTCTATCTGTTTGATTTCTTGAGAGATCCTTTCTTCTTCCCTTTGTTTTAAGATGAATTTCTTTTTTACTGTTTTTATCTGCATTTTTATTCTTTTAAGTTCTTGCTGTTTTGTTTGCAAAGACGCAAATACTGATGTGCAAACAAAACAGAGTAAGAAACAGAGGGAAAAATAAATAAGGGATTTATTATTCACCTACTATACCCCTACTTCGGCATCGGCAAATATGGGTTGATATATATATAATAAATACCTTTGCCTGTTGTTTTTATTCTGAAGGCCGATCAACCTCTTCTTAAAGCCACAAAACTTCCCAACCAGCCTAAAAATAATCCAAATCCTATAAAAAGTAAGCTTTTCTGTAAGTCAAAAAATAAGAGGTTAGGTTTGAACTGAAAGGTGGAAATATTAGCAGTATACCATTGTAATAAACCTCTTAAGATTAGTAACCCAAGAGTACTACCCAGTCCTCCTTGAAGTGAGCCCTCAAGATAAAAGGGAAATTTGATAAATAAATCTGTGGCCCCAAGAAGCCGCATGATTTTTACTTCTTCTTCTCTTTTTTGAAAATTAAGCCGAATGGTATTTGAAATGATAAAAATGGCAGAAATACTCAAAAAAAGGCCGATTAATCCCATTAAAATTTTCAAAAAACGCCAGCCAGTGGAAGCAATGAAAAATAAATGTGAGGGATAAATTATGTCTTTTACTCCTGGAGTCTCTCCGATTTTTTTCACAAAACTCTTTAAAAACGCTGGAGATTGATACTGGGCCTTGATAGCAATTTCTAAAGAGGGTAATAACGGATTTTTATCTAGCCCTTCAAGCAAAGAACTCTTTTGTGCAAGCCACTGTTTGAGTCTGTTGAGGGCTTCTTCAGAAGATACATAGGTTACAGCTTTAACTTCTGTCTGTTTTTGTAACTTTCCCTTATATGCTAAGGCTGTTTGTTCATCGCTAAAGAAAATAATTATAGGAATCTTTTGTTGCCAGGATTGTAAGAAAGAGCTGATGTTTAAACCGAATAAAATAAAAATTCCTAATGTTCCCAAAGAGAGCGCAATTACAAATAAACAAACGATTTGGGATAAGCAAGTTAAACGCACATTTTGCCATAACTTTTTAAGAAAATAAGTGGACATATTCAAATTTCCTTTATTTCTCCGCCTTCCAATTTCATTATACGGGCGGTAGGAATTAGTTCGGTTAGCTTTTCACTGTGAGTGGCTACAATTACTGTTGTCCCTTGTTTGTGTAGTTCTTTTAATAGCTCAATCACTTGCTGGCTTCTCCTAGCGTCTAAATTACTTGTTGGTTCGTCTGCTAATAAAATAGGAGGTTGATGGGCAATGGCCCTGGCCAGATTTACCCGTTGTTTTTCTCCCGTAGAAAGGGTATTTACTTTAAGATTTAACTTTTCTTCTAGTTCTAATCTTTGAGCCAATTCGCAGACTCTTCTTTTGATATAACTGGAAGGATATCTTAAAATTCGGAGAACGAGAGCAATGTTTTCAAAGACAGTTAAATAAGGGAGGAGTTTGAAATCTTGAAAAACAACACCTATTTTACGCCTCAAAAAAGGCAGCCTTCTCTGTGGGATAACTTTGACATTAAAACCACTGACTAGAATTTCCCCTTGTGAGGGAATTTCTTCCCTATAAATTAACTTAAAAAAAGTAGTTTTTCCTACGCCACTAGGACCTGTAATAAAAACAAAATCTGCACTCTGAATGTGCAAGTTGATATTAGTTAAGATATAATAAGAAGGGAAATAGGCCTTATAAACATTGATAAACCGAATCATTCCCTAGCCGACGGCACGAAGCAATCGGGGTTTAGAGTTTAAAAGCTGCTTTGCTTCTGCTACTATATCTTGAGGAGTAAGGTGGAAATAAGAAAGGAGCTTGTCAGGTTTACCAGATATACCAAAGCGGTCTTTGATACCTATCCTTTTAACAGGCACAGGGTATTCCTCTGCAACTACTTCACACACAGCACTTCCTAATCCCCCTGTAACTAAGTGTTCCTCAACTGTGAGAATCATTCCTGTCTTGCGGGCTGAATTCAGGATTAGCTGGCGATCAATGGGTTTTATCGTAGACATATTTACTACTCTGCTTTCAATTCCCTGAAGGGAGAGCAGAGATGCAGCCTCCAAAGCAAAATGAACCATTAGGCCCATCGCCATAATAGTAATGTCATTTCCTTCTCTCAGAATGTTACCCTTACCAATCTGAAATTTGTAATCTGTGCCTTCATAAATAACCGGAAAGTCAATGCGAGCACTACGTACGTAGACTGGACCGTTATAAGCAGCAACGGTTCTAATTACTTGGGCCATTTCTATAGCATCAGCAGGGACAATTACAGTCATATTAGGTAGAATACGCATTAAGCCCACATCTTCTACTGCTTGGTGAGAACCACCGTCGTCACCTACGGTGATTCCACCGTGGCTGGCGACAATCTTCACATTCAATTTGGCATAAGCAACGGATTGTCTTATTTGTTCCCAGGCACGCCCGGTGGCAAAAATAGCAAAGGTGCTGGCAAAGGGAATTTTTCCTGCTACTGCCAGTCCTGCGGCCGTGCCGATCATATCTTGTTCAGCGATACCTATATTAAAAAAACGTTCTGGAAATTCTTTAGCAAACATTTGTGTCTTAGTAGAACCAGAAAGGTCTGCATCTAAGACAACAATATCCTTATTTTCTCTACCTAATTCTACTAAAGTCCGACCGTAAGCTTCACGCAGACTCGCCTTCTTCATTAACTCCCCCTAAGCGTTTTCCAATTCTTTTAAGGCCCTTTCCAGCTCTTCATTTGTAGGTGCAACACCGTGATACTTGGCCTTATTTTCAAAAAAGGAGACACCTTTACCTTTTACCGTGTGGGCAATAATGATAGTAGGTTTACCTTTTATTTCTTCTGCTTTATCCAGGGCGCTTAGAATTTCTCCAAAATTGTGCCCATCTATTTCTAACACAGCCCAGCCAAAAGCTTCCCATTTGGGAGCAAGAGGTTCCACGTTTTTTACATCCTTAACCCAGCCATCTATCTGCAAGCCGTTGTTGTCCAAAATGGCACACACATTATCAAGTTTATAATGACCTGCGGTCATAGCTGCTTCCCACACCTGCCCTTCTTGAACCTCACCATCTCCCAATAATACATAGACTCGAGTTGATAAACCATCTAATCTGGCGGCCAAGGCTATACCATTAGCCATAGATAGCCCCTGACCCAGAGAACCTGTAGGCACTTCTACCCCAGGGGTAAACTTGGAATCAGGATGCCCTTGTAGACGGCTCCCTAGTTCTCTTAAATGTAATAGTTCTTCCCGCTCAAAATACCCACAACGAGCCAAAATGGCATAAAGTACAGGAGCAGCATGGCCTTTTGAGAGGATAAATCTATCCCTATCTTTCCAGCAGGGTTTCTGGGGATCATGCCGCAACTTGGCAAAAAATAAGGCTGTAAGCAGCTCTACAGCAGAAAGAGAACCACCCGTGTGGCCTGACCCTGCTTTATTTAACATGGTAAGGATGTCTTTTCTAACTTCTCTGGCGATTTGGCGCAGGCAGTCAATATTCCTTATGAAGTCCATTCCGATCCTCTAGCTCAAAATCGGCCTAACCCTAGCATAAACTTTTTCTAAATGCAAGACCTTTTAACTCCCCAAAATCCTCATTTGCCCTACAAGAAACCCCGCAAGTGTGCTAAAATAAGGCAATTTTTTTAAAGACATATTCACCTAAAAGGTTTAATGCATGTGAAGACATCTGTAAGATATCCAGAGCGTAACGGGAAGAGGAAGAGGGTCATTACATTATGGTAAATAGTAGACATAAAAAAGGTTTTATTTCTTATGGAATGGGGTACCAGCTATTAATTTGGTTAAGGCTGTTTCCAATTTTTTAATATCTGCTCCTACTACCTTACTTCCGTTGTCTAAGAAAAAAGTAGGCACACCTGTAACACCCAACTTTTCCCCTAAATTTATAGAATCTTCAATTAACTGTTTTCCCCTTTTACACTGGTATTCTTTTGTCTTATTTTCTTTCTCCCAATCCCTTTTTAAGTAGGCATTTAAATCTAATTTACGGCAAACAACCTCAATTGCTTTTTCTTTATCCTTACCCCTAGAGAGGTAGATAGGGAAAAAAACCATTTTCAAAATCACATTATATTTATTCGCAACTTGCTTAATTTTCCCCTCTGCCCTATGACAGCATGGACATAATGGGTTAGTAAACATATAAACTACATGAGTAGCAGTAGGACTGGGTTTATAAGTAATAGCCACCACCTTTTCAATCTCTGCTTTAAAATCTTTAAACGTCTTAGCTTGAATTCTGCCAATTTGACTCTGAGGTATATTTTTCTTATGGCTATACATCTGTCCTAAAATGACAAAATCGTTACCTACATATAAAGCTATATAT
>JAGHCL010000123.1 GCA_021160485.1 Candidatus Desulfofervidaceae bacterium | reverse complement strand
TCGGTAAGTAGCTCCTTTGCTATGTGTTCTTCTTGTGTCCATCCTTTGCTATTTTTGACTTCAGATTTTGGTTTAAAAGCATATAAAAGGGAGAGAAAATCCTTTTTACCCAGGCCAAGGGCTTTGGGTAAGAATGCTTGAATTAATGTAAGCTGCTCTCTGCTGAGATTAAGCTTTGATATGATTTTGATGATATCCCTTACGTGATTTTTGGCTATTTTTGTCCATTCCCTGGCCTTTTCATATAGCTCTTTAAAAGCCTCCCAACCCTGTTCTGCAATAAAATCGTCTACCCCATATTTTTCTTTTGGTTTTGGTTTGGGAAGTAACACGATGTAAACATTAGCCTCTTCCAAAAAGAGGAAAAGTGAAAGCTTTAGTGCTGCCATTCGGACATTATAGTTATCATAAATATCTGGGCTGTCATAAACTATATGGACGTTTCTTCCTCTCCAGTTAAAAACTTCCAGATCGGGTGCTAGCTTGTTTTTATCAATATTGTTTGTAAAATTCCAAACTCCTGGAAGACCAATAGCATTCCACCCATATTTACATAAACATACAGCTTTCTTTTCGCCTTCAGTAATTAATAATGGTTTATGTGGCTTTTTCTGAAGTTCCCAAATGTGGTCAAGGATGTAGGGTTTAGTAGGTACCTTTGAAGGTTGCAAATACTTAACCTCTTTGTCCTCTTCTTCTACATATATAGGCGGATAAAACCTTACTCTACAAAATTTGGTTCGGGGATAGGGAATAACCAAGATAGCCTCACATTCTCTGGCTAAGTCATGTCTTTTAAACTCTGTGAAACCAAGTAATTCAAAAAGCTTTTTTCTCTTTTCTTCTTTGCTGCCTTTCAGTTCATACCATCCTAAGGCCTCTACCTCCAGACTGGAAAGTCCGGATTTCTCCAAGTCTGCTTTAATTACTTCGCTTGTTATCATTATTTATTCACCTCCTTTCAGTTCACGAATTCGCTGGGCTCTCTTTTCGCTTTCCACAATTGCCCTTTCTACTTCTTCTCGCCATACATCTACTCTAATGCAAAGCTTCCCGAAAATCCGAACAAAAAGTCTTGGGCACTTTCCGATTGAGTGCCATCTCCGAAGAGTGCTGGGTCTTATCATAATCCCAGCTTGTTCAAGAGCCTTTTGATCGCCCACCCAAATGAGTTTTTCCTTTTCCATCTTCCTGCCTCCTTATGATTTATTTTTTCTCTCTATTTATTTAATAGGGAGGCAGTAAAATTTTTGGGATGGAATAAAAGGGAAGTGAAAAGGTATAAAAAGTAATTCTTGGTTGTTACCGAAATTTCGGAAAGCCGAACTTTTGGTAAAAATACTCTCAAAAGGAAGGACAGAGTATTACCGACGGACAGTGAGTGATGTTAAAAATACCTTTACCAATCCCTCTCATTTGGTAGAAATTGGTAAAAATAATTTAGAAACCCCTTCTACCTTCTATTGGACAGAAAAACACCAGAGAGCCGTTGAATACCTAACAAATACTCAGAGGCTTATTAAAAGGGCCATTGATATGCAATGGTATAACCACAGAAGAAACAACGAAAGTGGGCAAAAATAATGATAGTATTTGGGGATGATGTTGATAGATCAATGTCTTGCTCTAAAAACTCTTTCAAAATAGAAAGCAGGGTTTCTCTAGGCAGAGCTAAAATGCTGTTTAATGTGCCGGGTGCTAAAAAGTGGACGGGATAAGGCAATTGGAGTGGAGAAATTTATTGGGCTTGCTTTTTCCTGAATTCCATTGCCTCTTTGCTCAACTCTTCCACTTTTTTATCTTTCCATAAATCCCGCTGCCACCTGGTATAATCAAAGGGTTCTCTTTTTATCAAAGAAATAAATCTCTCTGCTTCCACTTTTCCAAGCTCTTTTAACAACACTTCCATGCCTTTTATTTTTAATTCTGTATCGGTTCTCATATTTTCTCCAGAATTTTCACGAATTGAAGCTGCTCAGGCTGAACAAATAATTCAAAGGACTGCCTATTTTTGTTTACTTTTTTGATTTTGAGTGTTCGGTTTTTTCTATTTCTTTACAACCTTCTTATTAAGTCTCTGTAAAAATTTTCTCTCGTGCCTATCATCAAGACATAAACAGTGCTTTCTTGCTCGTTGACAATATAACAAATCCGATAATCTGTCCTGCCCTTTTTGAAATGGTAGGAGTAAATTCCTGCTAAATTGCCCGTAAGTTGTTGTCCAATATAGGGATTGTGTAAAATAGCCGGAATATGAATTTCTTTGATGTCTTTTTGAACGATTTTGTCAATCTTCTTCAGATCTTTTTTAACTTTCGGGTGGTATCTATCTCTAAACATCAAAGACTTCATCTCTTGAAAGGGTGGTCACTTTGCCAAGCTCTATGTCTTGTTTTCTTTCTAAAAGCTCCTTGTCCTCTCCCTTAAGCATAAGAGAAAGTGTCTCTCTGTCTTCTTTACTCATGCTATTAATAATTTTTGCAAGCTCTTCAAGGCTAATATTTAAAGTTACCTGTGGCATTACTGCCCTCCTTTACTATCGCTTTTTATTACTAATTACATTATCACCTTTCTTAAATATTTCTGTCAATCCCTTAACCGCCTCTCTTTTCGTATCTGGTATTAAATGGCTGTATCGTAATGCATTTATCCGGAAAGAATAAGAGAACGATATGCTGATTTTAACCATTCACAACCATTTGGGCAGGAATAAACAGTATCTTCTATTTGCTTTATAGGCAAAACTTCAATCACCGCATTGGTTAAAAACGCACCTTGAAATTGGTTAATTTCTTCAGGATAAATAGGCATTTCTTCTACCTTGATACCTCTTTGCTGCAAAATTTCTATGATTTTTTGCCGGGTGATTCCAGGTAGCAATCCCGCCTTTTTAGAGGGAGTAATGATGGTGTGTTCATCTTTGATGAAAAAAATATTAGAAATACAGCCTTCCGTGATTTCTCCCCTTTCATTTAGGCATAATACCTCATAAAAACCTTTTTGCCGGGCTCGGTTCAGCATCAAATTGTTTTCTAAAAAACAAGTGGTTTTGAAATTCCTTAAGGGTGAAGAACATCTTGGCCAGGGAGCAATGGCGATTTTTACTCCTTCTTTTTGCAACCTGGATAAATCGGGACTTAATGGTTGCCAGGTCGTTAAAAAGTTCGTGTATTCTACTCGTTCTTTGCCATAAGTAACCAGGGTTAAACGTAAACGAGCTTCTGTCTCTACTGGAATTTCTTTTAAGGTTTTCTCTAAAAGCGCTTTTGCCTTTTCTTTAGCAAAAGGCCAGCCGAAAAACTGGCATCCTTTTTCCATACGTGCCAAATGGTCTTCTACCAAAGGTAATTTTCTCCCTTTATACACTCGCCAGGTTTCAAATAATCCTTCTCCAAACAACAAAGTGCGGTTTAGCACAAGCTTACTCCTAATGCCTTCATGGCCGCCTTGGCCTTAAGGACGCTTTCTTCATATTCTGCCTCAGGGTCAGAATCAAAGACAATGCCTCCTCCTACTCCCATGACTCCCTGTCCCTGAAATAACTCTAATGTCCGAATGGCTACGTTTAACACCATCTCTTTTTGCCAAAAATAGCCAATGGTACCGGTGTAGACTCCCCGCATATGGGGTTCAAGTTCATAAATAATCTCCATGGCCCGCTTCTTTGGGGCCCCACTTATAGAACCCGGAGGGAAAGTAGATTTGATCACTTCAGAAAAAGAAACGTCAGGATAAACTTTACCATTTACATAAGACACCATTTGGTAGACAGTGGCGTAGGCTTCTACCGCAAACAATTTAGGTACAGTTACAGAACCAGGTAAACAAAACTTGCCCAAATCATGCCGCATTAAATCCACAATCATCACATTTTCAGCTCTGTCTTTAGGGCTATTACGTAACTCCTGCCGGAGTTTCCGGTCAAGTCCGGGAGACTTTGCGCGTTTACGTGTTCCTTTCATGGGTTTGGTAAGCACTTTACCTCCTTTTATCCGCAGAAATAACTCCGGACTCCCAGAAATAACTATACCATCTCCGGTATTAATAAAGGCAGCGTAACCTACAGGCTGGACATCTTTTAGGCGTAAATAGAGATAATAAGGATCTCCTTCATATTTAAAATAAAATCTC
>JAGHCL010000037.1 GCA_021160485.1 Candidatus Desulfofervidaceae bacterium | reverse complement strand
CAGATTTTATTTTTACTCTTTCCTCGCTCTTAAAATCAAGATAAAGCTGACCATAAGGATCAAATTTTATACCCCGCAGGCAAACTTGGATATTTCTATCCTTTACTACAAATTTGGCCTCACTTAAAGCTGTATCTCCTCCCAATCCCCTTTTTTTAATAGTTTCTAATATACGTCTGACTTTTTGTAGTGATATACCTTGTTTTCTCAATTGAGCGATTGCTTTTACACAAACTGCGTCTTTAAAGGTATAAAACCGTCTTTTCCCCCTTACAAGACTGGGTTTTACAAGATTGGTTTTTTCCCAATAATATAAACAACTGGGAGAAATACCAAACATCTTGGCTAAAGTAAACCGGGTAAACTTAGACATTAGTTGTCTTTACCCCAAATTATAAATTATGTTTATTTGGTTATAATACAAATCTGTCTTTCATGACAAGTATTTTTTGAGTTTTAGGGACGTGGATTAAAGTTGACAAAAAGAATTAAATGGAATAAAAAAGAAAATATAAATTTGTTTTATGTATTAAGGAGACAGCTTTAAATGCATAAGCAGTATGTCTTTTTGAAATGTTTGTTTTGTGTCTTTTTTTTACTGACTGTCTCTGGATTAGTTTATGCTGAGGGAGCAAGATTTCAGTGTAAAGTTTACGATGCTCAAGGTCAATTCTTGGGGTATTTGGTAGACCTGAAAGGAGAGGAGTTCCCTCACCAGATTGATTGGGTGACTGTATATCGGCCTGATATAAATCGGTTTCTTTCTTTTGATACCTTAACAGGAGATTTAGTTCCAGAGGTTAAAATATGGTTTAATGATGTTAAATGTGAAAGTGAACCTTACATAGATTGGCAAGGGAGATTTTTTGTTTACAAACACACCTATGGGAAAAAGGGAGTCAAATATTACACTACTGACAGTTGGCCTCCTTTACCTATAGCTTCCTTTTCATTATTTTCTGAAGGTAAAAAGGAGTGTTCACGAATTTCTATTTCTACTAAAAAGCGTTTACCAGCCAAAGAAATTACTTTGCCTATTCGTTTACCGGCCGCAACACCATTTGTGTTTAAATAGTTTTTATACTTATCAGGTATTTTTCCCCATTCAATCTACTTTTTTAAAGTTTTTGATTAAAGATAAACACCTATTTGGATAAGTCTCATCCTCTTAATCTGTAAGGTTGTTTTTTTACTTCGTTGGCTGCTTATGAATTTTTAGTCTTGACATCTATTTTTTAATGTGCTAACAACTTCTTTCTATGAGGGAGATAGTGAAGATGGAGACCCTAAAGGCCATAGGAAGTGTTAATTTTTATTATTTTTATTTTTGGTATTATGTCGGCCGGGGTCTGCCCGCTGTCTCCTAGAAGCACCCCGACATAAGGATAACGGCCGTGGGCAGACCAGACCGGCGCCCACGGCTGAAATAAAAAGCCGTGGAGAGAACCTTCACGGCTTTTTTTATTTTAAAGGATTTTAAAAGGAGGGGTAAAATGAGTATTGACTTAGTAGGTAAACAAATTGGCAAACGTATTCGCTTAGAGAGGATTTTTAACCGCGCGACGGGTAGAACAGTGATTATTCCTATGGATCATGGTGTTACGATTGGTCCTATTCCTGGACTTACAGATATGAAGTCCACTATTAATGAAATAGCTTATGGAGGAGCTAATGCTATTGTCATTCATAAGGGTATTGTTACGGCTGGGCATCGGGGTGGAGGCCCAGATGTAGGATTGATCGTCCATCTCTCTGGTAGCACTTCTCTTTCTCCTTATCCTAATACAAAGACCTTGGTTTGTACAGTAGAAGAGGCCATTCGTTTAGGTGCAGATGGAGTGTCTATACACGTGAATTTGGGAGATGAGAATGAACGTGAAATGCTAAGAGACTTCGGTGAGGTTTCCCATAAGGCCTTTGAATGGGGCATGCCTCTGCTTGCCATGATTTATCCCCGCGGTCCTAAAATCAAAGATAGTTATGATCCAGATACCATTGCCCACTGTGCACGGTTAGGAGCTGAACTTGGCGCAGACGTAGTAAAAGTATCTTATACAGGTTCTCCAGAAACATTCAAAAAGGTAGTGGAAGGTTGTCCTGTGCCAGTAGTAATTGCTGGTGGTCCCAAGATGGATTCGGACAGGGCCGTGTTAGAGATGGTCAAAGGGGCAATTGAAGCCGGCGGTGCTGGAGTATCTATTGGACGGAACGCTTTTCAACATGCCCATCCTCGTAAAATTGTGCGTGCAATTGCTAAAATTGTGCATGAGAATGCTAGTGTAGAAGAAGCAATTAAAGCATTGGAGGGTTAAAATGAAACAGGTATGGGTAAAAGCCATTCCTTGGAAAAAGAAACTGGTAACTACCGCCATTGAAGGAGGAGCAGATGCGGTGGTGGTAGAAGAGGGCAAGACTGAAGCAGTGAAGGCCTTGGGAAGGATAAAAACTGTAGCACCTGATGGTGATTTGAAACCCAGCAAAGATGTAATTTTTCATGAAATTAAGAGTAAAAAAGATGAAGAAAAGGTCTTAAAATTGGCTAAAGACCATATCGTTATTATTACAGCGGCAGATTGGAAGATTATTCCTCTAGAAAATCTCATTGCACAGACAAGCAATCTTTTTGCTGAAGCTCACACTCTAGAAGAGGCTCAAACCTTTTTGGGAGTGCTGGAAAGGGGCGTAGATGGAGTGGTAATAGCAACAGAAGATGTAAACGAAGTCAAAAAGATCCTTGATTTAGTAAAAAGATGGACAGAAAAGATAAATTTACAAATAGGCAAAGTTACTACCATAAAACCTCTGGGAATGGGCTACCGTGTGTGCGTGGATACATGCGATTTAATGGAGATAGGTGAGGGCATGCTTGTAGGTAATAGCAGTGAGGCTTTATTTCTGGTGCATGCAGAAAATGTGGAAAATCCTTATGTTAGTCCTCGTCCTTTTCGGGTCAACGCTGGTCCGGTGCATGCCTATATTCGTACCACAGGTGGAAAAACAAAGTATCTATCAGAATTGAAGGCTGGAGAAGAAGTGTTGCTGGTCAATTATAAAGGGGAAACCCGTCCAGGTGTGGTGGGACGGGTAAAGGTAGAGCGACGTCCTTTGTTATTGGTGGAAGCTGAAGTTAACGGAAAAAAGGTTACAACAATTTTGCAGAATGCTGAAACCATCCGTCTGACGACACCAGAGGGTAAACCTATTTCTGTCGTTCAGCTTAAGCCTGGAGATGAAATAGTTGTAGCAATAGAAGAAGCCGGTAGACATTTTGGACATAAAGTGGAAGAGACCATTATGGAAAGGTAATGGGATAATAAGTGGCGGATTTTACTCATTACTGATATTTATTGCAACTTACGGGTATACTGATGAAAATTGATGCCTTTACACAATTATATGGAATTATCGGCCATCCTGTCAAGCACAGTTTGAGCCCTCTGATCCAGAACCTTGCCTTTACCCATCTGGGGATAAACGCTGTATATTTGGCATTTGATGTGACTGATTTACCTTCTGCCTTAGCTGGTGTAAGAGCACTGGGGATAAAGGGATTAAGTGTGACTATTCCTCACAAGATAAATATTATACCTTTTTTGGATAACATAGATGAAATGGCGCAAAAGATCGGGGCGGTAAATACAGTAGTAAATCAAGATGGACATTTGTTGGGTTTTAATACTGACTGGACAGGAGCCATTCTCGCTCTTAAGGAAAAAGGAGAGATTAAAGGGAAAAGATATGTGATTTTAGGAGCAGGGGGAGCAGCTAGGGCTGTAGCTTTTGGTCTTAAGCAGGAAGGGGCAGAAGTAACGATTGTAAATCGAACCTATGAAAAGGGTAAGGCGTTGGCAAAGGAGTTAAATGCAGAGGCCTCACCTTGGGATAACCTTCCTGAAATAAAGGCCTATGGACTGATTAACACCACTCCCATTGGCATGTGGCCGGAAATTCGCCATACGCCGGTAGATGAGAAGGTTGTAACTAACTTTGCCTTAGTGATGGATACTATTTATCGTCCATTAGAGACAAAATTATTACATCTAGCCAAAAAGGCAGGTTGTATCTGTGTAAATGGTCTGAATATGCTAATTTATCAAGGAGCAGCCCAGTTTACTCTCTGGACTGGAAAGAAGGCACCGGTAGAAAAAATGCTTAAAGCAGCAGAGGGAGTGTTGGTAAATAATGGTTAATGGATAGGATGTGGGAGTAATGAAATGGAGAAAAAAGATATTATCCCTCTGAAGGAAGGCATTAAACTTACCATAACTGTGCCTGGATCAAAGAGTTTAACCCACCGGGCCTTAATCACTGCGTCTCTGGCAAAAGGCACCTCTGTTTTAACAAATATTCTTCTATCCGAAGACACCCTTTTGACAACGGAAGCCTTACGTCAAATGGGGACAAAAATAGAAATAAAAGAAGAATTAGCCTTTGTTGAAGGAACAGGGGGAAAGCTCCAGGCACCGGCGGAGCCCATTTTTTTAAGCAACTCAGGGACTTCTATGCGCCTTTTAACAGCTGTTTCTGCGATAGGTAAGGGACGCTTTGTTCTCAGCGGTAATGAACGGATGCAGGAAAGACCCATTCAGCCTTTATTAGATGCACTACATAAATGGGGAATAAAGGCTTATAGTCTAAAAGGTAACGGTTGCCCTCCCGTAGTCATAGAAACAGATGGACTAAAGGGGGGCGCAACTGAAATTGATCCTACCATAAGCAGCCAGTTTCTTTCTGGCCTTTTACTGGCTGCACCTTATGCTGAACAGAACTGTGTTATCATTGTGACCGGGAAACTGGCTTCCCGTCCTTATGTGGATTTGACCCTGCAGGTCATGGCTGATTTCGGTGTGAGTGTAGAAAACAAAGATTACAGATCTTTTGGGATTAAAAGGGGTTATTACCAGGGGCGTCGCTATACTATTGAAGGTGATTGTTCTACTGCGTCTTATTTCTGGGCTGCTGCCGCCATTCTTAAGGGAGAAATTACTGTTTGTCCTATTCGGGCCGATTCCAAACAGGCAGATATAGGGTTTGTAAAAATCTTAGAAAGAATGGGCTGTAAAAGCGAAATTAAAGAAGATGGAATTACGGTCAAAGGGAGGACATTAAAAGGTATAACCGTTGATATGAATACCATGCCAGACATAGTTCCTACCCTTGCTATCGTTGCTGCCTTTGCCAAAGGAGAAACAGAGATTACCAATGTGCCTCATTTACGACACAAAGAATGTGATAGACTGCACGCATTGGCCACCGAACTTGGAAAAATGGGGATTAAAGTTGTAGAGAGAGAAGATGGACTTATTATTAAAGGGGGAAAACCCCATGGAGCTGTGATTGAGACATATAATGACCACCGCATTGCCATGAGCTTTGCTATTGCGGGTCTAAAAGTCCCGGGGGTGCAAATTGTTAATCCTCTCTGTGTGAAAAAATCATTTCCCAAATTTTGGGAAGCGGCTTTATTTAGTTAATTTTTAAGTTACCTATCTAAACTTCCCAAAGCTGATTTTCATATCAAGAATTGGGTATTCCCAACATAGATTTTTGCTCGTTGCTCTAAGCTTAAAACCATATTACACTGTGACCATGAATGCGCGTTTTTTGGCTTTTAAATTAATCCATGCCTGGGAAAAGGGTAAAGGTTATCCTGAAGCTTTGTTACAAGGCACCTTTGCCCAGTATTCCTCTTTAACCAGACAAGATAAAGCCTTTATCACAGAGTTGTTTTATGGCACATTAAGGTGGTTAAACCAATTAGACTATATTATTGATACTTTTTCTCAGGTTAAACCACAAAAAATTCGCCCTGAAGTGAGAAGTCTTCTCCGTTTGGGAGTATATCAAATTTATCACTTAGATAGGGTTCCGCCAGCGGCGGCTGTTTATGAAACTGTAGAAATAGCTAAAAGACTGCGCTTGCCTGCGTGGATTATCAAATTTATCAATGCCATCTTGCGAACAGTTAGCCGTGAAAGAGAAAAAATCAGTTTCCCTCAAGATGACCCTGTGTGCTACATTGCCCTAAAATATGCGCATCCTGAGTGGCTAGTGAAATGCTGGCTTGACGAATTTGGTGAAGAGGACACAAAGGCTATCTGTGAATTCAATAATACACCTCCACCGGTAGTAATTCGCACTAATACTTTAAAAATCAGCCGTTCCGCCTTGAAGAAACAGCTTATAGAAGCCGGAGTAGAGGTTTATGAAACCACTCTATCTCCAGAGGGTCTTATTGTGAAAAAGTTACCATGTGCCTTGCATGATTTGCCTGGTTTTAAAACAGGCTTATTTTTACTTCAGGCCGAGATATCGCAAGTCATCAGTCATCTTGTTGCCCCAAAGCCAGGAGAGTTTGTCTTGGATGGTTGTGCTGGTGTGGGAGGGAAAACAACACATCTGGCTCAGTTGATGCAAAATCGGGGACAGATTTTTGCCGTTGAGCCCAATTCTCAGCGTCAAAAGCGCCTATCTGCACATTTAAGACGTCTTGATGTCCATATTGTCCAAATAAAACCAGGACATTTGCAGGAGGTTGTTTCTGATTTTCCTCATAGTTACTTTGACCGTATCCTTATAGATGCTCCTTGTTCCGGTTTGGGGGTGTTGAGACAGCATGTGGACTTGAAGTGGAAGAGAAAGCCGGTAGATATTGCCAATTTGGCTTCTATTCAAATTGAATTGCTTGAAGCCGCCGCACCTTATGTAAAAAAAGACGGGGTACTGGTTTATGTAACTTGCACTTTGACACGAGAAGAAAACCAGGAGATAATAAGAAAGTTTTTACAATCTTTCCCACAATATAAACTGGAGAGCATTGCCCATCTTTTCCCTCAATATAGTCTTTTTTGTACAAAAGATGGTTTTTTTCAGACCCTGTCACATAAACACGGGCGAGAAGGTTTCTTTGCCGCCCGCCTGAGGCGGTTGTGAAAATCAAAAACGGCAAGATATAGTTAACAATGAGACGAGGAAAAGATAAATACATTTCCACTTGACGTCTAAATTTAGCGGTGGTCTTTATCCTGTCTACTGAAATGGTTTGTTAGGAGTTACTTTCTTCTTCTTTTATTTTATTTTCAATCCACTTATTAATTACTTGCAACGTGCCGTTAACTGCAGCAATTCTAATATCTTCAGAACTAACTTCATTTTCTAGTTTGTTTAGTAAAATTTTAGTTGCATCCCATTCAAAACGCTTCTTTATACGCTGCTGTATTACTGGTTCCAAACTCTGTTCCCATAATTGGCCAGCAAGTATAGATCCCTGAGTTAACTGGGGCATTATTGTAATTATCTTTTGGCCAACAGGTGTTTTATAAAAAGCAATTAATTCTCTAATATCTTCCAAAGTCAAATATTTGTGGTAAATAGGATAAATCGTGTCATAAAAAGTGCCTTTTCTGGAGTATCTTAAAAAACAGGACAAATTAAAATACAGAGTTTCTCTATCAAAAAAACTTGACGATTGCAATAATCCTTTATAAAAAGACATCTTCAATTCAAGGAGGAGAGGCATGTTTAAAATTGCTCCATCTATCTTATCGGCCGATTTTGCCCGACTTGCTGAAGAGATTAGAGCCGTAGAAGAGGCTGGAGCAGACTGGATTCATGTGGACGTGATGGATGGACATTTCGTGCCCAATTTGACCATTGGCCCGCCGGTAGTCGCCAGCTTACGCAAAGTAACCGATCTTCCCCTAGATGTCCACTTGATGATTGAAAAGCCAGAAAGGTTTTTAGAAGAATTTGCCAAAGCCGGGGCGGATATTTTGACTGTACATGTAGAAACATGTCCTCACTTACATCGGACTTTGCAGATAATTAAAAAATTAGGCAAGAAGGCAGGTGTGTCTTTAAATCCAGCCACGCCTTTATGTTTTTTAGAACCGGTTTTGGAGGAAGTGGATTTGGTGCTTATTATGAGTGTTAATCCCGGTTTTGGAGGACAAAAGTTTATCCCTAGTGCTTTAGACCGTATTCGGCAGGTGCGTAAGTGGATTGAGGAACGGGGTTTAAACATTGACCTAGAGGTGGACGGAGGGATAAATGCCGATACCATTGCCAAAGTAGCGGCCGCTGGGGCTAATGTGTTTGTTACCGGTTCAGCCGTTTTTGGGCAAGAGAATTACGCCCAAGTAATAAGGACGTTTAAGGAAAAGAGCAAAGGAGGAAAGAATGCTAGGGACACTTAAGCGTTACATTAATCTTGATCCTGAAAATTTTAAGGTAGAAGTGCCAGAGTATTTCAATTACGCCATTGATGTGGTTGATGAATGGGCCAAACAAGATAGAAATAAGCTGGCCTTGGTGTGGACGAACGAAGAGGGAAGGGAAAAGAAGCTTTCCTTTTGGGATCTGATGATCCGTTCCAATCAGGCGGCCAATATCCTGAAAGGACTGGAAATTAGCAAGGGTGACCGGGTCATGCTTATGCTGCCCCGCATTCCTGAGTGGTGGGAAATCGTGTTAGGGTTGACCAAAATCGGGGCTATCATTGTGCCCTCTACGACGATGTTGCGCTCAAGGGACATCCTTTACCGCGTCAAGGCAGCGGAGATCAAGGCGGTCATTACGACGGATGAACACATAGAAAAGGTAGAAAAAGTAATGCCTGAATGCCCTTCTCTTCAGGTCTTAATCAATATCGGCGAACCCCGGCCTAATTGGGTAAACTATGACGAAGAGATGAAGACGGTCTCACGGCGGTGGGTAGACTTGGGAGAAAACGGAAAGACCATGTCTACTGATCCCTATATCATCTTTTTTACCTCTGGCACCACCGGTTATCCCAAGATGGTGCTCCATGACCATTCCTATCCCTTGGGCCATGTGCTTACGGCTGGCCTCTGGCATGACCTTACCCCCAATGACCTGCACTGGACCCTATCTGATACGGGCTGGGCCAAGGCGGCCTGGGGAAAGATTTACGGGCAGTGGATTATGGGAGCGGCCGTGTTTGTCTATGACCAACGGGGTAGATTTAAACCGGCCAAGGTGCTTGAGTTAATGGATAGATACGGAGTAACTACCTTCTGTGCCCCGCCAACGGCCTACCGCATGATGATCTTGGAAGACCTAAAGAAATACAACTTAAGCGAATTGCGCCATTGCACCAGTGCTGGTGAGCCCCTCAATCCAGAGGTGATTAAGGTTTGGGAGCAGGGTACAGGGTTAAAGATCTATGAGGGTTATGGACAGACTGAAGCAGTCGTTTTGATTGGCACCTTGAAGAATATGGAAGTCAAACCTGGCTCCATGGGTAAACCGATGCCAGGGATGAAGGTGGAAATTATGGATGATGATGGTAATATCTTAGGTCCTAATGAAGAAGGCAACATTGCCGTTTATATAGGTGATAAATATCCCATTGGTCTATTTAAGGGTTACTGGAAGGATGAAGATAAAAACAAGAGCGTATTTCGGAACAATTGGTATTTTACCGGCGACCGGGCTTATAAGGACGAAGACGGCCATTTCTGGTTTGTTGGTCGTGCCGACGATGTGATCAAGAGTTCTGGCTATCGGATTGGGCCTTTTGAGGTAGAAAGTGCCCTTATTGAACATCCGGCCGTGGCGGAGGCGGCCGTAATTGGTGTGCCTGATCCTATCCGGGGACAGATTGTTAAGGCCTTTGTCGTCCTTGCCCCTGGCTATTCCCCTTCGGATGCCCTGATTAAGGAATTGCAAGAGCATGTAAAGAATACGACAGCCCCTTATAAGTATCCGCGTAAAATTGAATTTGTCTCTGATTTACCAAAGACCATCAGTGGCAAAATTAGGCGCGTGGAGTTGAGGGAAAGAGAAATCCAGAAGCTGAAAAAGAAATAGGGGCGTGAGAGGATGCGGATAAGGTTAGATGCTGTTTCTCCTGGTAAAAAGGTGAAAGTTATTATGGTAGAAGGTGGGGTGCGCTGCCGGCAGTGTCTGGGTGAAATGGGGGTCTATCCCGGCGAGACCCTTCAGGTCATTCGCAGCGCCCCTTTTGCTGGGCCTATCATGGTAGAAACCAATGGCTCGCGTTTTATGTTAGGTAGAGGAATGGCGGCCAAAATTATAGTGGAGGAAATGGATTGAAGGTCGTCCTTGTCGGCCAGCCCAATTGTGGGAAGAGCACGATTTTTAATTATCTTAGTGGTTATAAGGCGGTTGCTTCTAACTTCCCTGGAACTACAGTAAAATATACAAAGAGTCAACTTTATATCAATGGTTATCTATGTGAATGTGTAGATTTACCTGGTACTTATTCCCTTATTTCTTCGGATGCAGCAGAACAGGAGACGCGCAAATATCTCCTTACCCAGCCGGTAGATGTAATTATTAACGTCCTGGATGCCTCCCTTTTGGGAAGAAGTTTAGAACTTACCCTTGAATTACTGGGCTTGAAAAAACCCATGCTAATTGTGCTGAACATGATAGACGAAGCAGAACGAAAGGGTATTCATATTCATACCGAAAAACTAGCCGAAATACTGGGAGTCCCAGTGGTAAAGACAATTGCTTATACCGGCCAAGGCCTAACAGATATGCTTCACATGGCAATGAAGGTGAAGGGAGAAAAAATCATTGGCCAACCCATGCTTTTAAGTAAAGATGTTGAGGAAGTAGTTACCACTGTAACCAAAGCCGTTCAGGATGTTAGCGAGGTTCTAAAAATACCAGCGCGTTTTTTAGCCCTTAAATTGTTAGAAAAAGACCCCGCCTTAGAAGCACAAATAGAAAGTATAGCTCCTTCTCTTTTAACCCAGATCAAAGAGGCTCAAACACATTTGAAAGAGATGCATGGTCGGCCTTCTGATGTAGTCGTATCTTCAGAAAGGCATGCCCTGGCGATGAACATTTATGAAGAGGTGGTAGAAATTATTCGTTCTCCCAAACAAGACATTAGAGATAAAATAGATGATATTGCGATGCATAGAATATGGGGCTATGTAGTTCTGGCCCTGGTATTTTATGGTTTTTTCACCCTGGTGTTTAAAGTTGGTAGCTACATTGAAACTCCTTTAATGGCCCTGTTTGACCAAGTTTTGCTTAAGCTACAATATTATCTACCTCCCCAAAGCCTGAAATATATAGTTGTAGAGGGTGCTATTCAGGGTATTGCGGGGGGAATAGGTATTGTGCTTCCTTATCTAATCCCCTTTCTCATGGGCCTGGCTCTTCTGGAAGATTCCGGTTATCTGCCCCGGGTAGCCTTTTTACTTGATCCTTTCATGCACCGCATCGGTTTACATGGCAAGTCTATTATTCCCTTTCTTTTAGGCTATGGCTGCAGTGTCCCAGCAGTGATGGCTACACGCATCCTGGAGTCAGAAAGAGATAGATTCATTACGGCTGTTCTGGCCACTTTAATTCCCTGTTCTGCTCGGACGGTTATAATTTTGGGATTGGTTTCTTATTTTTTAGGTCCCAAATACGCCCTTGCTGTGTATATATCAAACATCATTATCCTTGGGGTGGCCGGAAAAATTCTTAGTACCCTGTTTCCGGAAGTTACACCGGGCCTGTTGTTGGAAGTCCCTACTTATCGCATTCCTTCTTTTAAAACTATCTGGTTTAAATCATGGTATAGGTTGAAAGAATTTATTGTTATTGCCTGGCCTATTTTAATCATTGGAAGCATAATTTTAGGTATTTTGCAATTTTTCCACGTAGATAACATTATCAATTCCCTTTGCCGTCCAATTACTGCTCCCCTGGGTTTACCCCTGGCTGTTGGGACTACCCTCATTTTTGGTATCTTGAGAAAGGAACTGTCTTTAGTCATGCTCCTACAAGCTTTGGGAACAAAGGATGTTTTAACTGTTATGACCAAAGGCCAAATTTTGACCTTTACCATTTTTGTAGTCTTTTACATTCCTTGTATGGCCACAATCGCGGCGTTATGGGAGGAGGTTGGTGCTAGAAAAACAGTCTTTGCCATATTTTTCAGTTTTGCGATTGCCTTTATCCTGGCTTTTTTAACGCGTTTTCTCAGTCCATTGCTATTTTAATAGAACATAAAAAGGAGGAAGTAACATGGAAACCTATTCCTTGTTTATAGGCAATAAGATTAAAACCACAGATCACAGGCTTTTGGTAAACTCTCCTTATGATGGTCAACCCGTGGCTGAAGTGTGTCTGGCAGGGGAAACAGAAATAGAGTTGGCGATTGAAAGTGCGTTAAAGGCCTTTTCTGTATTGAAGCACTTACCTGCCCATATAAAGGCAAACATACTGTCTCAAATCAGCCAAGGTGTTAAGGAAAGGGCAGAGGAGTTGGCCCGCACAATGGCTCTAGAAGCAGGTAAACCTATTTCGCTAGCCAAAATTGAAGTTGCTCGGTGTATAGATTTGTTTCAATATGCGGCTGAAGAGATAAAACGCTGGGGTGGAGAGGTGGTGCCTTTGGACTTAGACAAACTGGGAGAGAATAGGATGGGCATCTATAAACGTTTCCCCATTGGTCCCATTTTAAGCATTACTCCTTTTAATTTTCCTTTAAATCTGGTAGCACATAAAGTCGCTCCTGCTTTAGCTGTAGGGAACCCTGTTATTATTAGACCTTCTTCCGCTACCCCTATTACGGCCTTAATCCTGGGTGAGATTCTTGCTCAGGCCGATCTCCCTGAAGGCAGCTTTAGTGTTGTACCATGTCCAACCAGTCTGGCAGAAAAGATGGTAAAAGATGACCGAATTGCCATGTTTACCTTCACTGGCAGTCCTGATGTAGGCTGGTATTTAAAAAGCATCGCCGGGCGTAAACGAGTGACCTTAGAGTTAGGAGGGAATGCCGCCTTAGTTATAGACTCCCTGCGCTTTAAAGACTTTCTCTTGAATCGGGGAACTTTTGGCGCCTTTTATCAAGCTGGACAGGTATGTATCTCCGTGCAAAGGATTTTTGTCAAAGAAGACCTGTATGAACCGTTCCTTGAAGGATTTTTGGAAAAGGTGAAAACTATCCATACAGGTGACCCCATGGATGAAAAGACGCTAGTGGGTCCTCTTATTAGTAAAGAAGCAGCTGACCGGGTAGAAACATGGATAAAAGAAGCACTTGCTGAAGGAGCAAAGTTACTTATAGGAGGGAAAAGAGAAGGAAATGTCATTTATCCCACAGTGCTTACCAATACCCGGCCAGAGATGAAAGTGAATGCAAAGGAAATTTTCGGTCCGGTGGTAACCGTAGAGAAGTATCAGACATTTGAGGCAGCCATCGCCGCGGTAAATGATTCGGTTTATGGCCTGCAGGCTGGAATCTTTACCGATGATTTAAGTCAGGCATTTTATGCCTATAATCATATAGATACAGGTGGTGTAATTATCAACGATGTCCCTACCTATCGCAGCGATCCCATGCCTTACGGTGGCGTTAAACAATCAGGCCAGGGGAGAGAAGGTATAAAATATGCCATGGAAGAAATGAGCGAAGGGAAAATTCTGGCCATAAAGTATGCTTAAATTTAATCTAGATAAACCGGGAGGGAACCATCTTCCTCCCGGTAAAATATTGCAGTTGAGAGTTTATTTTCATTATGTTTAGCCATTTAGATAGATCCAAAATCAGTCTTATCCTCCTTTTTTCCCTCTGGTTAAGCTGTAATGTTTTCTTTATCTGTTGGGATTATATTACTTCCCCTTTAAACAAAAGTGGTGTCATTTTTATTCAACCTGGGTGGAGTTTTAAAAAAACGGTGGCTGAACTTCAGCACCATGGTTTGATTAAATTTCCTCATATTTTTTTGGTCTGGGGAGTGATTAAAGGAGCAACTTCAAAAATAAAGCCAGGAGAATATGTCATTTCACCAGAACTCAGTCCGAATGCCCTTTTACAACACTTATGTACAGGTCAGGGTGTTATTCACTACAAACTCACTATTCCTGAAGGGGCGACCATCAAAGAAATAGCTAAAATCCTGGCGAAAAGACAGCTTATTCCCCGAGATGAATTTATAAAATGGGCCTTTAACCCGGATTTTGCCCATTATTTAGGTATTAACGCTCCCTCAGTAGAGGGATATCTTTTTCCTACGACTTATTTTCTTCAAAAGGGACTTAGGGCAAGAGATATCATTCGTATCATGGTAAATGAATTTAATCAGGTATATAAAAAATATGCTAATAAGACAACCCTCTCCCGTCACCAAGTAGTCACCCTGGCTTCCATTGTTGAAAGGGAGACGGCTGTAAAAGAGGAAAAACCGCTTATTGCTTCTGTTTTTTTAAATAGATTGAAATTGGACATGAGATTACAGGCAGACCCTACTGTCATTTATGCCTTACCCGTTTTTGATGGTAACTTGACAAAAGAAGATTTAAACTTTCCTTCTCCTTATAATACCTACATAGTAAAAGGGCTTCCCCCTACACCTATTTGCAGCCCAGGAGAAGAAAGCATAAGAGCGGTTGTAGAAGCACCTCAAACTCCATTCCTTTACTTTGTTTCTATGGGAAACGGCAGACATTACTTTTCAACAAATTTAAAAGAGCATAGACGAGCAATAAGAAAGTATCAGAGACACAAAACGAGAAGTAAAATCTCAAATTGACTGCCGAGTTCTATATGAAAGTTTAACGCTTTTGTAGCTTTTCTAATGCCTCCAGTCTTCTTTTGCACTCAATGCAATAAGAAGCCACTGGCCGGGCCTTTAAACGTTCTTCTTCAATTTCTTGCCCGCACAATTCACAAATACCATAGGTACCATTTTCTATTTTTTGTAAGGCTTCATCTATTTTGGCGATAAGCTTTCTTTCTCTATCCCGAATACGTAAAAGAAAATTCCTACCTGCTTCTAAAGACGCCCTGTCAGCTAAATCTGCGGGTACCTCTTCTCCCTCTTGGCTCAAGCTACTCATGGTACGGCGGGCTTGTTCCAATAACGCCTCTCTTTGTTTAAGTAAAAGCTCTTTGAAATAAGCCAGCTTTTCTTTATCCATATACCTACCCCTTTTCCCATTAGAACGGTTTAACTGCGCCTTTTACACTGTTTTAAACAGTTTGTCAATGTGATTTTGATGCTAAAAATGAGGAATAGATTTCTATAAGTATGTAAAATAGGCTGCTTTATGTGTAAATGAATTACATTCACGCTTTTGCATTTGTGCCTAAGGCTCTATCTTTATTCTTCCGTGGTCGTGATTTGAAACCACCTGACCGATAATAGTAGCCTCTTCTACTCCCTCAAGGTGAAGTTTTTGCAAACACTCTGTTGCTTCGGCCTCGGGCAGAGAAATAATTAGTCCACCTGAAGTTTGTGCGTCAAAGAGCATATCTAGTGTAAGGGTGGGAATGTTAGGGGCAATTTCTACAAGGCTTTCGCAGAAGTATTTGTTGGCATAACTACCCGCTGGAATAAGCCCCATGGTTGCATAATCTAGGGCTTCGGTAATAATAGGCACTTTATGACTCCAAAGTAATATTTCCTTCTTAGACGCCCTGGCTAGTTCCAGTAAATGTCCGGCCAACCCAAACCCGGTGACATCGGTGCAGGCATGGACATGAAAAGACCGCATTACTTCTGCTGCCTTTGCATTTAAGGTAGCTGTGACTTCTATTAATTTTTTTATGGCTTCTTTACTGGCAAGGTTTCCTTTTACTGCTGTCGCCAACACACCCGTCCCTAGGGGCTTGGTCAAAATTAAAGCATCTCCTACTTGAGCATTTTTATTGGTCAGAATTCTATCAGGATGCACAATCCCGGTAACCGAGAGGCCATATTTAATTTCCGGGTCATCTACACTGTGACCACCAACAAGGATAACACCAGCTTCATGAATTTTATCCAGACCACCCCGTAAGATTTCCTTTAGTATTTCTTTGGGCATATCTTTAATTGGAAAACAAACAATATTCATCGCCGTTAACGGTTGCCCTCCCATGGCGTAAACATCGCTTAGGGCATTAGCGGCTGCGATCTGGCCAAAAGCATAAGGATCATCCACAATGGGAGTAAAAAAATCTAAAGTTTGAATTAAAGCCAGATCTTCGGTGATTTTATACACACCGGCATCGTCCGAAGTTTCATATCCTACCAATAGGTTAGGATGTTTCTGGATAGGCAGCTGTGCCATAATTTCAGCCAGGTCCCCTGGACTAAGTTTGGCTGCTCAGCCAGCCGCCTTTACCTTTTCAGTTAAACGGTAGTTAGTCATTCAACGTCCTCTAGCTAAAATTTGAAGTTATTTTTTATCGCACCAGGCAAATTTATAACTTTATCCACCTTTTCTAGCAATACCTGGGCATCTGTCCAAAATAAACCCATCTCTAAAGGTGGATATTCCCTGGCTAGGGCCAGTCTTTTCTTAAAACAAAGCATCAGTTCGCACGGCAGACAATAATTCCTATCTTGTTGATGTTTTTCCCAAAGCTCTTTTAACTCTATAGGTTCTTCCCTTAATCCTAGGAAGGCACTTCCCTGCTTTTTATCATAAAGGAATATATAAACCATGTCATCTTTTGCAAATTCTAACAGGATATAATCCTTATCTTCAAAATGACTGCTTACCTGAATCATCGCCTTGCTTCCTTTTAAATAAACTACAACTCCTAATTATATCTTCATTTTTTTATAAGTCAAATTGAGATTTTTTATATGATAACAACAAATTGATATTCTGCCCTAAGTTATTGACAAGTATCCAAAACCAGTAAAAGATTACCAAAAACCGCAAGGTAAGTTGGATGGACTCGGTAGCTTATTTTAATAAAATAGCCTCGGACTACGATGCTTGGTATCTTACGCCCATAGGTAGCTATGTAGACACAACCGAAAAGGAACAAGTGTTTTCCCTCTGGCAAACAAAACAGGGGCGGGTTTTGGATTTGGGTTGTGGCACAGGTAATTATACTGTAACATTGGCTACACAAGAGATTAGTGTTATTGGATTGGATAAATCATTATCCATGCTCAAGCTGGCCCGCAGGAAGTTGCCTTATACACCTCTTGTTAAAAGTGATGCTGCTTATCTGCCTTTTAAAGATAAAACCTTTGCTGGGGTGATAAGCATTACCTTGTTTGAGTTTCTTTTTTATCCAGAAAATGCTATCAGAGAAATTTACCGTGTGTTAAAACCTGGAGGAGAGGTATTAATAGGAACAATGAACACGCTTAGTCCATGGTTTGGTTGCAAAAGGCTAAAATCCCTATTTGTAGAAACCGCCTATCGTTATGCCCGGTTCTATACTCCTAGAAAGCTCAAATCTTTATTAAGTCAAGAAGGTTTTATCAATATTGAGACTAGGGGGGTAATCTATCTGCCCAGTTTTATTCCATCTTTTCTTATTCCTCTAGCTCGACGTCTGGATAAAAAGTTGTCGGCTTCTGCTTGGCGGCATATAGCGGCCTTTATTCTAGTAAGGGGTGAGCGGCCATGAATGTCATCATTGCTGGGGCCACAGGAGATATAGGAAAAGCAATTGCTAAAGCCCTGAGTTCCGAACATAACTTGCTTTTGTTATACCGCGATGAGGCCAAAAGAAAAATCTTGGAAAGAGACTTAAAGGCAACAAATATTCAATTTTTTTCCATCAAAGATCTCTTCCAGAAAAGTGAGTCTGTCCTTTCTGAGTTCACCACCTTTTCTCCGGACGCCTTTATCAATGCCATTGGCGATGGATTTTACGCTAAAGTAGAAGAAACAACTCTTGAGATAATTGATGCTTCTTATGAGGCCAATTTTAAAGTTCCTTTTTATCTGACTCAAATTGTCTACAAAGTCTTTCTCAATCAAAAAAGAGGCTATATAATTTTTATAAACTCTGTTTCTGGCCTAGAAGGTTTCCCCTATGGTGTTGCTTATTGTTCATTTAAATTTGCCTTACGGGGATTGGCAGAAGTAATGTATAAAGAAGGGAAGCGTTATGGAATTAAGGTCAGCACGGTATATCCTGGGATAGTTAAAACGAGGCTATTACAGAAAATGCCTTTTTTGCCTAAAGAAAAAGACCTATTACCACCTGAAGAAGTGGCCAAGGCCGTGAAATATTTATTAAATCTTCATCCCACGGCCGAAGTGAAGGATTTGGTGCTAAAAAATAAAGAACTTAGCTGGCGTTAATGGTGCTCGCCGCCCTTCATATAGTCAAAAATACTTTTTAGAAAAACAAAGGTTACACCAAGTCCTACGGCTGATATAGCAGAATAAAACACACCCATGAAGATGATATGGCCCGTATCCCAATTCAATATAAGCCACGGAAGCATTGAGTTCCTCCTCCTTATTTTAGGCTAAACTAGCAAAAACTTTTTGAAAAGTCAATCCCTGCGGTTATCCCAAAGTCCTCGTTTGCCCTACAAGAGACCCCGTAAGTGTGCCAAAATAAGGCAATCGCTACCAATCTTGATTGGCCACTAGAATTTTTTCTCATTTTCTTGTTTAAAATACCTTATCCAAAAAGAGGTCGCGGATTTTGGGAAATCGACTTTTTAACCCTTCGCTACATTTGTCTAGCTTCTTATCAAAGAAGAATATTTCCATCTTTTTACTGTAAGCACACAATAAACAGTTTACAAAATCAATATTGCTGGTTTTGAATAGATGAATAGCGGTTATGGTTATAACCAGGATCAACAGGTGCCATTTACTTTTCCTTTCAGCGGCAATTATCGGGAAGAACTTCACGGGTTGGACAACCTAATAAATGTTAATACCACTCAAGAATATTGGCTTAGTATTCCTAGCAATTACGGACGCATCTGGTCACTTGATAAAGTATAGGAATTGCCTTTTAAACCACAGATGATAAAGGTAGTGAATAATAGGTAGCTTGTTGAACAGTCAACTGGTTGACTGACTATTCTTGCCAGATTTCAAGGATTTCATAACTTTCTAAATGGAGGTGACTGTCAGGGATAAATTCAACCTTTTTTCCTAGTTGTTGGGTGATTTGTTCCCAAACTTCACGTTCTTTTTCTTTCATGTGGTAGATTAAATCGGGATGGGCTTTAATGCCTATTTTAGGAGCCAGTGTTTGCAACTGTTCTAATTCACGAATTATTTCATAACAAATTGTCCGTTTTGATTTGACAAGACCCATACCTTGGCAATAAGGACAGGGTTCACAAAGATACTGCACCAGATCTTCACGAGTGCGTTTTCGGGTCATTTCTACCAGACCAAGTTCAGACATCTGGAAGATTTTGGTCTTGCTCCGGTCACGTTTTAAGGCCTCTACTAAAGCCGTTAGGACAGTCTGGCGGTCTTCTTCTTTTCGCATGTCAATGAAATCAATAATGATAATTCCTCCTAAATCCCTAAGTCTTAACTGGCGCACAATTTCCTGAACTGCCTCTAGGTTTGTTTTAACAATGGTTTCCTCAAGGTTATTTTCTCCCACAAACCTACCAGTATTGACGTCAATAACCGTCAAGGCTTCGGTTTTCTCAATAATGATATAGCCACCTGATTTTAAATCAATTCTAGGTTTCAATGCGTATGCGATTACATTCTCAATTTCCAGGGTTTCAAAAAGGGGTTTTTCTCCTTGATATAACTCAATCATATATTGCAGGTGAGGAACAAATCTCTGAGCGTAGGCCTTCAAACGCTCATAGGCCTGAGGAGAGTCCACAATGAGGCGACGGGTATCTTTGCCCAGAAAATCCCGTAGCGCTTTCAGACATAAATCCAACTCACAATGCACTAGGCCTGGCAGTGGGGTATGCTTTTTTTTCTCTAGGATTTCCTGCCATAACTCTATCAGTTTGCCCATTTCATAAACAATTTTTTCTTCTTCCACACCCTCACTAGCGGTGCGAATAATGAATCCCATGCCTTCAGGTTTGGCAGAAGCTACAATTTGTTTCAACCGTTCTCTTTCTGTTTCGTCCTCTATGCGCCGTGAGATGCCAATGTAATCAAAAAAAGGCAGTAGGACCAAATAGTGACCTGGAAGGGTAATACGGGTAGTTAGACGAGGGCCTTTTGTGCTAATAGGCTCTCGGGCTACCTGCACTAATACTTCTTGCCCTTGTTGCAGTAAATTTTCTATACGATTATCCATGTTGCCACTACCGATAGAACCAAATTCTTCTTCTAGCTCCCAAATATTGGGTAAGACGTCAGTAACATAGAGGAATCCGGCCTTATCTAGTCCGATATCCACAAAAGCGGCTTCCATACCTGGCAGCACCCGCATCACCCGACCACGATAGATGTTTCCTACTAGTCCGGGTTCTAACATGCGTTCAATATGAAATTCCACCAACGTATTATCTTCTAATACTGCCAATCTAATTTCATGCGGGCGAGCACTCACAGCTAGTTCAGTAATCACTATTCCACTCCTACTTTAAGAATGTGAAGGCGATTTACCTCCTCTTTTTGCAAACCTAAAATTGCGCTCAGGGCTTCAGTAATCTTTACACTGCCCTGAGGGGCTAAAAGCAACACAATGTCTATTTTTTGGTCACCTTTAAGCATAAGTCTTTTCACGATTTTTTTCAAATCTACTTGCCTTACTTTTCCATTGCGTAACACCTGCCAGATAAAACTATCCCGCTTTTGAAAGTCTTCTATTTTTTGGGCATCCAACCCTAACGCCGAAAAATCTACGACAAACCTTTGTGCGGCAGGCAGAGGGAGAGAGGCGTTAAGGGGCACTTCTTCACACAAAAGCACACGCAAACCCTGAGGTAAATGCGGATTTAGCCTTCCCGGTAAGCTTCTGGGGTCGTAATCACCATATATTTCTATATCCATCGTTTCGGCCAAACTTTCTATGCCTACTGGTAAGGCTACAGCAAAACTTATTTTGGGCAACGGATGGAATCCCTGGGTATGCACCAATTTAAAACCTGCTCGTCTAAAGGCACGATGGAAGATCTTAACTAATTCCAAGTGTCCGAAAGACTTCGCTTCATCTAGTTTGCTGAAAGTAAGGCGATATTTATGGTGGCTGGTGGATAGTAACTGGTGGCTGGTGATTGGTGATTGGTGGTTGGTGGCTGGTGGCTGATGGATAACAGGTGCTATTTCTTTAAAGTCGCATACATTACACTTTTGACAGCCTTCATACCGGCAATCCGGGGTAATTTTACCTCTTTGGGCTTTAAGTTTTTCTTCCCACAAAAATTCAGGAGAAACTCCAACATCTATTTTATGCCAGGGAAGTAAATCATCCTTACTCCTTTCTGCCAAGTAAAAATATGGATCAAGCCTAGCGTCTTCAAATGCGGCCTGCCAGAGTTCAAATTGGAATCTATCCCGCCAGCTATCAAACCTTGCTCCCTTCAGCCAGGCACGCAGAATGACCTCATGTAACCGTCTATCTCCTCGGGAGAATACCCCTTCCAGCAAACTTTGCTCAGGCTCATGCCACCTTATACGAAAGCCATAATGCCATGCTTTTTTACGTAAATACTTAATTTTATTACGACTTTCTTCTAAAGAAATCTGCCTTTCCCATTGGAAGGGGGTGTGGGCCTTAGGGACGAAGGTTGAAATGCTGATGGTAACGCGGAATTTACGTCTACCTATTTTTACCAACCGCCGGGCCAGTTCAGCAATGGCTTCAATATCTTCTTGGGTCTCTCCAGGCAAACCAATCATAAAGTAAAGTTTTAAAGCTGGCCACTTATGAGCAAATACTTCTTTCGCTGTTTCTAACAGGTCTTCTTCGGTGATTTTTTTATTGATGCGGTTACGCATTTCTTGAGTAGCGGCTTCAGGGGCCATCGTAAAGCCTGTCCGGCGCACCCGACTGATTTGCGCCATCATCTCTGGAGTAATTGTTCCTACTCTGAGACTAGGCAGACTTAAGGCTATACCTTCAGTGCTTAATCTGTCCATCAAGGCAGGTAATAACGCTTTTAAAGGCCGATAATCACCAATACTTAAAGAAAGCAAGGATACTTCTTCATAACCTGTGTTTTTTAAACCTTGTTCTACCAGGCTTATTACCTGTTCTGGAGAGCGCTCACGTACAGGCCGATAGATAAAGCCCGCCTGGCAAAAGCGGCAACCTTGAGTGCATCCTCGGGCCACTTCTACAGAAAGCCTATCATGCACAGGTTTATGATAAGGAACGATAGGTGCACAGGGAAAGGT
>JAGHCL010000126.1 GCA_021160485.1 Candidatus Desulfofervidaceae bacterium | reverse complement strand
CTTCACAACTAAACATGTATATAAAAGGGCATATATTTTTTCTAAAATTCCGTAAACAAGCACTTGCTCTATAATTTTTCTACTAAATCAGCATTTTCTGCGTAACTCCACAAAAGTGTTTTGCGAAAAAGGAGTTGGTTAGTTGCAGGTTTTATTTCCCCCGCTCGTTGAGCAAACTTACCGATGTCATGAAGGAGGGCAGCTAGGGTAATTTCAGCTAAGGGACAGGGTAGGGTAGCATTGTTCATTAATTTCTCCTGAAAGTTAGCCTCAACTGATAATAGGAAAATTTTTGTAAAAGGTCAAGATGAATTTTTTATGAAAAGAATATAGAATATTTTATTATCCGGCTGCTGGTTTTTCGTGGTTTTCTCAAAACAAGTTGGTAGCTTGCACAGTGAATTAAACGCCACTGAGTTAATGAATTAGTTAAACCTGCTTTTTGTCTAATGCCAGTCTTAATCCTTTTTTAACTCACTTCAAGCGTGAGCCTGCCGTTCCAACTTCCTTACTATTCTATCATTAATTCGTCTTCAATTCTGATAAAAAGTGGTTTATCTCTAACTACATCTAAGGTTTCTATTTCTTTCAATGCCTGTTTTACATTGGCTTCCTTGGCTTCGTGCGTTAGCATTACAATGGGAACAGTTCCGTTTATTTCTCTTCCTTTTTGCACTACTGAGGCAATACTGATTTCATATTTGCCTAATACTCCAGAGATTTTTGAGAGCACACCAGGTCTATCCACGGCAAAAAACCGGAAATAGTATTTAAAGTGAAGCTCATCTATAGGTAAAATGGATTTTGTCTCTCGGGCTTCAGGAATATAGGCTAGAGCAGGGGTGCGCAGGCTAGTTCCTTTAATTATGTTTCTAGCTACATCTACCACATCACTCACGACAGCACTGCCAGTTGGCATCATACCTGCTCCGAGACCATAGAAAAGGACATTGCCTACAGCGTCTCCTCTTACCAAAAGCGCATTATAAGCCCCACCTACGTTTGCTAGCAGGTGCTCAGCAGGAATCATCGTCGGATGAACCCGGGCTTCAATGCCGGCGCTTGTATGGCGAGAAATGGCCAGGAGTTTAATCCGATAACCAAATTCTTGTGCAAATTGGATATCTAAAGGTTGAATTTGGGTGATGCCTTCAATATAGATTTTGTCAAAATCTATAGGTATGCCATAAGCCAGAGCAACTAAGATAGCCAGCTTATGGGCTGTATCAATGCCTTCTACATCAAAGGTTGGGTCTGCTTCAGCAAACCCCTTTACCTGTGCCTGTTTTAAGACTTCTTTGAATGGTAAACCTTCGTCTGCCATTTTGGTAAGAATGTAATTGGCCGTGCCATTTAAGATACCAAATAGGCAGAGAATTTTATTAGCAACTAACCCTTCTTTAATCCCCTTAATCAGGGGGATTCCACCGCCCACGCTTGCTTCAAAGGCTACGTCTACACCATACTGGCTGGCAGTAGCAAAAATTTCTTCCCCATGTAATGCCAGTAATGCTTTATTGGCCGTAACCACGTGTTTCTTTTGCTTTAGAGCACTTAAAATAAATGTTTTTGCCGGCTCATAGCCACCGATGAGTTCTATAATAATATCAATATCAGGGTCGTTGATGACTTCCTGGGCATCTTCTGTTAAAGAGATGCCAGTTAAATCCACCGGACGGGGTCGAGACAGATCCCTATCGGCAATTTTTTTTAGGACAAGGGGCACCCCTACTTTTTTAAATAGAACTTCTTGGTTTTCTGTTAAGACCTTTGCCACACCTGTTCCTACCGTACCTAAACCTATTAGACCAATATTAACTGCCTTCACTTTTATCCCCTCTGGATGACTTTTCTCAATCCCCTAATGGCCTGACGAATCCGATGTGGATTTTCTACTAAGGCAAACCGAACATATTCATCACCATATTCTCCAAAACCAGCTCCAGGAGAAACGGCTACTTTTGCTTCCCGAATGAGTTTCAGAGAGAATTCTATTGACCCTAAGTGTCTGAATTCTTCTGGTATCTTTGCCCAGACAAACATGGTTGCTTTGGGTTTTTCCACCTGCCAGCCAATGCGATTTAGCCCCTCTATCAGAACGTCACGGCGTTCTTTATAGATGTTAACTGTTTCTTGGACACAGTCTTCTGGTCCATTTAAACCAATAATAGAGGCAATTTGAATGGGCTGAAAGATGCCATAATCAAGATAACTCTTTATTCGTGTTAAAGCACCAATGACCTTTTCATTACCTACACAGAACCCTACCCGCCAACCTGGCATGTTATAGCTTTTGGACATAGAAAAGAATTCTACTCCTACGTCTTTTGCCCCCTTTGCCTGGAGAAAACTAGGGGCGACATAACCGTCAAAGGTTAAGTCTGCATAGGCAAAATCGTGAATAACCCATATCTTGTTTTCTTTGGCGAAGTCTACCACCTTCTGGAAAAATTCTAGGTCCACAATCCGAGTGGTAGGATTATGAGGAAAGGAAAGCACCAAGAGCTTTGGTCTTGGCCAGGCGTCTTTGGTTGCCCGCATTAATTCTTCAAAAAAATCGTGTTCTTCGGTTAGAGGAATGCTACGGACATCGGCATTGGCGATAATAACCGCATAGTTGTGAATAGGATAAGTAGGGTTGGGAACTAATGCCAAGTCACCTGGGCCCATCATAACTAACATCAAATGGGAGAAGCCTTCTTTAATCCCAATAGTCACGACAGCCTCAGTTTCTGGATCAATATCTATGTCGTATCTTCTCTTATACCAATTTGCTATAGCTTCACGTAGCTTTCTAATTCCACGGGAAGCAGAATATCTGTGGTTATGGGGTTTTTGTGCTGCTTCCACTAATTTGTCTACGATATGTTTAGGAGTAGGGAGGTCAGGATTGCCCATACCCAGGTCAATAATGTCCTCTCCGCGCCGTCTGGCCTCCATTTTTAATTGGTTAACTACGGCGAACACATAAGGGGGTAACCTCTTAATCCGTGGGAAAACTTCTTCTAAAGAGTGACTCATTTGGTTTCCCTCATTAATTATTAATTGACATTAAACCAGGATTATAACTCTTTTCAAAAGAATGTCAAAACATAAAACTCACCCAAAATCCGCGATTGCCCTATAAGAAACCCCGCAAGTGGGCTATAAT
>JAGHCL010000189.1 GCA_021160485.1 Candidatus Desulfofervidaceae bacterium | reverse complement strand
TTACAATTGCTACCCCTACTTAGGTCAGGTGGTGATGACAAGATTTTTGCAAAAATATAAATCAGAAAATTATCAAGATGAGGGTTTTAAAACACTATTTCTGGTAAAAAAAGGGGAAAATTCTGGTTGGCACATTTTGTTGGAAAATTGGGAACCTTTATAAATTAAGATAAATTGGTGATGTAACAATTTTTTCTATTACTCCACATTGAGGAGTTCATTTCCACAATTTCTACTTTATAAGAAACTTGCGCTCATACTTTACTTTGTGCTATCAATAGTGTATGGGCTATTACAGATTGTTAGGGTTAGAAAAGGAGCCTTTTTCCAATTCTCCTAATCCAGAGTTTTTTTATTTATCTCCCCATTTAAAAGAATGTGTATATCACTTGGAAATATCCTTGCGTCTCAAGCGTGGGTTGAATTTAATTTTAGGAGATGTGGGCACAGGAAAAACAACCCTTAGTCGTTTGCTGATTCAGCAGTTTTCTAGAGAGAACGAGCGCTTTTTATTTCATCTCATTTTAGACCCTATTTTTAAAACCCCTGCTGAGTTTCTTGGGCACTTGCTTCATATCTTTGGGATTAACAGCCATAATCCCTCGTGGTCTTCTCAAAAAGAAGCCCTTCAGCATTATTTATTTCAAAAGGGGGTCAATGAAGGTAAAATTGTGATTCTTTTTATTGATGAAGGTCAGAATTTAAATATGCATTCTCTAGAAATTTTGCGTAACCTTCTTAACTATGAAACAAATGAGTGTAAACTATTACAAATAATTATCTTTGCCCAACTTGAATTGCTCCAAAAGCTCAGAAAGTTGGAGAATTTTATAGATAGAGCTAATTTTATCTATACTTTAAAGCCATTTAATTTGACCGAGACAGAAGAGATGATTAGATACCGGCTGTTAAAAGCGGGTCTACCTCCTGGAAAAAAGTTGTTTACCAAAGGGGCATTCAAAAAAATTCATCGCTACAGCCAGGGAAAACCAAGAAAAATAATTACCTTATGTCACCATGCCTTAATTACTATGTTAATTAAAGGAAAAGAGGTTGTAGATAAAGAAGTTGTGGGTTACGTAGTAAAATCTTTAGAAGAACAGACACAAGGAGTTCTTTATAGGTGGATCAATAGAGGGAAGAAGCACTTTCCTTTTATGAATTTTTGGAGTCAGAAATAAAGGTTAGTTAAATGGGAGATAAAGATAAAAAAGAAAAAGATTTGGCTGCGACGGCTAGACTCCTTGAGGTAATTCGGCAAGAAACTCCTAAGAGAGAGTTATTTGATGATGTAGCATTAAAGGAAAAAATATCTTCGCCTTTTTTAGATAGAAAAAGGCCTTTCCCTTTAAGTCAGGTAAAGGTAGGTTTAGAGATAGCGGAGAGTTATTGTATATTAGTAAGTTTGGAGACGAATATTACCCGGTCTCGTCTTTTGGGTTTCCGAATTGTCAAATACAAAAAAGGCAATTACTTGACTGGAATTAAGACTATAATGGAAGGTATTACCGGGAGATATAAACTGGTGGTAGGAATAAATAATCCCAGTCTGGTCATAAGACAGATTAGGATGCCTGGTCTGTCCCGGAAGGAAATGAAAGAAGCTATTTTTTGGGAAGCAAAACGCCATATTCCATATGAAATGGACTCTGTGACCTTTGATTTTCAGGTTTTGGGACGGAGAGAAGGTGTGAGTGATATATTGTTGGTAGCTGTTCCCAGGGGAATAGTAGATAAATTGCTTAATGCGTGCTATGGTGCCAAATTAAAATTACACATTACCGATGTGGCTCCCTTGGCTCTTATGAATGCATATCTGGCTAACTATCCTATTGCCCCAAATGAAACAATAGTGCTTTTAAATTTGGAAGACAGACTTGGGATGATTAATATCTATACAGAGGGAGGAACGTTATTTAATCGGTATTTATCATTACCACCTGTGTCTAAAGAGGTGTTAAAAGACCTTAACGCCTGGAATAGTGTTTTGTTTGAGATCAAACGTGCCCTTACTTATTATGAGGATCAATATAAACCCAATGGTTTCGCCAGGATTGTCTTAAGTGGTTGTTACGGGCATACTGATTTAAAGGGATATCTTGAACAAGAAGTAGGGTTGCCCGTGGAGGTTTTTAATCCGTGGCACAATATTCAAGTTGACAAAACGCTTTTAGATGGAAAATTAGTGGAAGAGAACTCCCCCCGTTTAGCTATAGCGGTAGGGCTGGCATTGAGGTAAGATGGGAACTAAATATCGGATAAATCTGACAAGAGAAAAAGGCAATTTTTCAATATTCACGAAAACTTCTTTTCTAATTCCGGCTTTTCTATGTGTAGTGATTGTAGAAGCTATTTATCTGTTTTTTGGTTTCTATATGCCTCTTCAAAGTAAACTCTGGCGGGCCAGAAATGAACACTATCGGCTTACGGTCAAGCTACGTGCTATGGAAAAAGAGCGTATTCCTAATTTGAAAGAGGTGGTAGATGCTTTGGCGGCAGGGAGATTTAACTGGACAGAGAAACTTACTCTTTTGGCGGAGGCCTTACCCCCTGAAGTTTATTTAACAGAGATAGGTGTTGAGGAAAATAAACAAAAGCAGACTACTTCCCGATTTTTGATTATCAAGGGTGTAGTTGTGAGTTCATCTCGAAAAGACCCAGCAGACGCGGTGGGCGTTTTAATCCGGCGCTTGAATAATGAAGACAGGTTTTTACAGGGTATTCAACCGATAGAATTGAGGAGCATTCAGCCAGTGCCACATACTTCTAATAAATTTATGTTTGAATTGGCAGGAGAATATGTCCGGTCGTAAAAGGAATATTTGTTTTTTTCTTTTGTTTGCTTCCCTTTTGCTCGGCAATGGGGCTTTTTACGGTTTTATAGTGCATAAAAAAAGTGAACTGGCTCAATTGACTAAAAACAATTTGCAATTACGTGAAAGGATTAACGAGATAAAAGAAGAAATTGAAAGAGAGAGAGGGCTCCTTTCGCAGGGAAGAATTGCTCGGATTAACTTTTTCCAACTCCATGAAGTTCCATCGCATGAGCAGACTTCTTTTTTCCTGCAAAAAATAGCTGAGTTAAGTAGTGCTAAAGGAGTCAAAGTGTTGCAGGTCAAACTCTTACCCCAGGAAGAAAATCTTTATTATACCAAGTTTTTATTCGTCTTAGAAACAGAAGCGCCTTATGCTCAATTGTTGAGGTTTATCAAAGACATAGAATATACATTAGGCCTTAACATTGAAACTTTAAACATCATAAAAAGTAAGGACCAAAGATTTCCTAAAGTTAAAATGGTTTTAAGCAGTATTGAGATGAAAGGCCAAACGTTTTCCAAGGTAAAAGTTAATTTTTCTTCTCCTTCTTTACCTCGGGTAAAGCGCAATCCATTTTCTGCCTCGGTTTTAACAACAAGAGCCAAAACTGCGACCTCGGGTAGAAAGACACTTTTCCGCCTTCATGGTATTATGCGATTTAAAAATGTGTATAAAGCCATGATCAATGACCAAATTGTCAAAGAAGGCGATATTATTAAAGGATATAAAGTATCTTTTATCAGAGAAGACCGGGTAATCCTAGCCCAAGATGGAAGGTATGTTGTGTTACGCCCAGGGACTGCAACTATTGTAAAAAGGCAGAAGATATTGCCTAAAGAAATAGAGACCTTTCTTAATTTTTGGGAAAAAACCTGGGAGAATAAAGACCTGGAGAATTATATGAGTTGTTATTCATCTCAGTTTTCTCATCAGGGAATGGATTGGAAAGCCTGGCGAAGATATAAAAAAGGATTGTTTAATCGCTACCAGAGGATTAAGTTAGAGCTAAAAGATGTTCAATTTTCTAAGCAAAGAGAAAGGGTTGTTCTATCCTTTAAACAATATTTTCAGACTGAACAGTATAAAGATGTAGGGTTAAAG
>JAGHCL010000078.1 GCA_021160485.1 Candidatus Desulfofervidaceae bacterium | reverse complement strand
TCTTGCGACCATCCAGCGAATTATTTTGACCTTAAATGCGAACAATACTAGTTATCAGAGCGGGAAATAATTTATATCTCCGGATTCATCTAGTTAATCGGAGCTTGGTTTTTTTGACTTGTTAACCAACCTATGCTATCTTCTATTAGCCCTTTGAAACGGGCTAATTGTTTATTTTTAAACCTACTTGACAAGGAATGGTTAGATGTTTAAAAAATTTTTAGCACTCTAAAGGTGTGAGTGCTAAGATGGTAAGTATAGTGTTATCTAATCGGGCAAAGCAAATTTTAAGCGCCGTGGTGGATATGTATATTCAAACCGGCGAGCCTGTAGGGTCTCGGGCTGTGTGGAAGCGGTATAAGTTACCGATGAGTCCTGCCACTATTCGCAATGTTATGGCTGATTTGGAAGATATAGGGTTATTTTACCAACCACATACTTCGGCTGGAAGGGTACCTACAGAATTAGGGTGGCGTTTTTATATTGATACCATTTTGGAAAAAAGACCCTTATCTACCCAACATAAGACAAAAATAAGACAAAATTTGAAGGAAGCTAAGTATAATATAGAACAAATCTTAAGAAGAAGCTCACATATTTTATCTGCCTTTTCTCACCATGCTGGTGTTGTAGTTGCGCCTAAGTTCTCACGAATTGTTTTAAAACATATAGAATTTGTAAAATTAAAGAAAGATTTGGTTTTAGCAATTATTGTAGGTTCTACAGGCACAGTATATCATCGCATCATTCCTTTTTATACTCCCATTGACCAAGACAATTTGAGTCGTTTTGCCAATTATCTCAATACATCTTTTGCTGGTTTGACCTTGGGCGAAGTGAGACAGAAATTGGTAGAAGAGATGAGGAAAGATAAAGCGGAATTTGATGCTATCTGGCGAAAGGTATTTCATTTAAGTCAAAGAGTGCTTCAGCCAGAAAATGAGTATGTTTATATTGAGGGGACAACCAATATCCTTAATTATCCTGAGTTTTCAGATGTTCAGACAATGAGGTCTCTATTAACGGCCTTTGAAGAAAAAAGTATTATTGCCCGTTTATTAGATAGAACTTTACAAGATGCTAAAGTGCAAGTTTTTGTTGGCTCTGAAATAGCTGAAGAGGGCCTAAAAGAGTGTAGTGTGGTGGCGTCTCCTTATATGCGAGGAGAAACTGTTTTGGGGACAGTTGCTGTTATTGGTCCGATGCGCATGAATTATGGCACGATTATTCCGTTGGTTGAATATACTGCCCAGGTGCTAAGCGAAATTCTTGCTAACACAGACTAAAGAAGGGGAAGGAAATGACACAAGAAAAAGATAAAGTCAAAAAAGAAGAAAGACAAGAAACCGTTAGTAATACAGAAAATGTTGAGGAGTTGAAGTCTCAATTAGAAGCGAAGAGTAAAGAAGCACATGAATATTACGAAAATTGGTTGCGGGCAATGGCCGAACTTGATAATTTGCGCAAAAGGACAGAAAAGGAACGTTCTGAATATTTTAAATTTGCCAATGAACAATTAATTAAGGAATTACTACCTGTTATAGATAATTTAGAGAGAGCAGTTGAACATGCCCAGGTTTCTAAAGATACTAAAAATCTTTTAGAAGGCATTAATTTAACCTTAAAGATGCTTCATTCCTGCCTAGAGAAATTTGGAGTAAAGCCTGTTAATGCAGTGGGAGAAAAATTTAACCCCCATTTTCACGAAGCTGTTCAGGTAGAAGAAAAGGACGAAGTTACAGACGAGATAGTGATTAAGGAATATCAGAAAGGTTATCTTTTGCATGAAAGACTACTCCGGCCAGCCTTAGTAGTTGTAGCCAAGCCCAAACAGAAGAATTAGGCAAGGGTAATATAGCTATTTTATTAAAAAGTCAGTTTCATAAATTTTTAGACGTGAACAAATTTACCCTAAGACATGTCCTCCTGTGTTTAATTATTTTTTTAAATCTTTTTGTTTCATTTTCCTTTGCCTTTGAGTTTTGGCGTTTCTCCCGTTATCGGATTGGATGTCTGGTTCCTTTAAGCGGTGATGATGAAAGATTGGGGAAAGAAGCCTTAAAGGGCTTGCTGCTAAGTTTGGAGATCTTAGAAAGGCATTCATCTTTTACCATCTCAGTTTATGACAGTGGGGGAAAGGCAAGACAAGCTGTGCAAGCCGTAGAAAAGATGGTAGAGGACGGTTGTGATGTGGCAGTAGCTCTTCTGGGCAAGAAAACAGCCAGACCCACTTTAGTTGAAGCACAGCAAAGACGCCTTCCTGTGATAGCCATGACAGCCGAGCCCGATATCCCTACGGGAGGATATATTTATCGTGATTTTGTCAGTCCTGAGATTCAAATGGAAAACCTAGTAGGTTTTATTACTACCAAGCTGGGTTTCTCTTCTTTTGCAGTGCTTTATCCAGAAAATGAGTATGGCTATTTATATCTCTCGCTTTTTGAGGACAAAGTTAAAAAGTATGGAGGGAAAATTATTACCGCCATAAGCTATCCTGCAGGAATCTCAGATTTTGGTACCCAGATAAAAAAAATTCTCGGTGAGGAAATCGTAGAGGCTAAACCAGAAGAAATTTTAACAAATTCTCCATCACTGCCTTTTGAAGCTGTGTTCATCCCAGATGATGTCTTAACCTCTACTTTTATTATTTCTCAATTTGCCTATTACAATGTAGATAATCTTGTGTTTTTAGGAACCGCATTGTGGTATGATAAAAAATTTATTCATAAAATTAGAGGTTACTGTAAGGCTGTTTATTTTCCTACAGGATTTACTTCTCAGGCGTCTCAACCCTGGGTAAAGGAATTTCTTTCTGACTTTCAGGGACACTATAGCACCCCACCCAATTATCTAACTGCTCAGGCCTATGAAATAGGTAGAGTGCTGATTTATCTAAAAAAGTTTAATAAGCTAGATATTCAGAACATGCATGAGTATATTCAAAACTTTCCTGGTATAACCGGTGTTACTTCTTTTTTACCAAATGGGGAGGTAACCAAAAAAATTTATATTATGAAAGGAGAAAATGGTGCAATTTCCATTGCTCCTTAAAACAGGTATTGTTAAAGATGAGCGTTATTTTAATCACCAGCCTGGAGAATGGCACCCAGAGTCTCCTGAGAGATTAAAAGCTATTTATAGACAATTAGAAATGAGTGAAATAAGCGGTGCTTATCAGCAAATAGCTCCACGTTTTGCCCTAGAAGAAGAGGTTTGTTTTATTCACACGTCAGCCTATGTGCACTCTATTGCTGCCACTGCTGGAATGGAAGTAACACTAGATGCGGACACAGTTACCTCTCCTCTTTCCTATGAAACAGCCTGTCTAGCCGTGGGAGGCAGTTTGAATTTAATCAAGGCTATTTGCCAAGGAGAGATTGATAACGGTTTTGCCTTGATAAGACCACCTGGGCACCATGCTGAGAAAGACAGGGCAATGGGTTTTTGTTTTTTCAACAACATTGCCATTACGGCTGCTTACGCATTGACCGAAAAGTGGGCAAAGAAAATTTTAATTGTTGATTGGGATGTTCATCACGGCAATGGCACTCAGCATGCTTTTTATTCTTCAGCCGATGTGCTTTATTTTTCTATTCATCAATATCCCCATTATCCTATGACCGGACAACTAGAAGAAACAGGTGAGGGAAAAGGGAAAGGATTAACCGTTAATGTGCCCTTACAAGCAGGTTACGGAGATCAAGATTATATTTACATCTTTTCGGAGCTTCTTTTACCTATTGCGTCTCAATTTAAGCCTGATTTGATTTTGGTTTCAGCCGGTTTTGATCCTTATGTGGATGATCCTTTAGGAGGAATGCGTATTACGGTTTCAGGTTTTGCGGCGTTGGCCTTTATTTTGAGAGAGCTGGCAGCAAAATTTTGTAATCATCGTTTGGGTTTATTCTTAGAAGGCGGATATCATCTTGAAGGGATAGCTCGGGCGGTAGAGGCAATAATAAAAGTGCTTCTAGGTGAAAAAATAGGTTTGCTTGAGTTGAGTCAATATCAACCCAGTAAGGAAATTGAATATATTTTTAACTGGCATTGGACTATATGGCGCTTCTAAAGAAATTTACACTTTTTCAATTTTAATATGGCCTCGCTAATAGGGTCTAACTTAACTCTGCCCCAAAATCAGTCATACCCGGGTTAGTTGGCTACTAAATAATGAGAAACGAAAAATAGAGAGGAAATAGGGTGAGTGTAAAAGTTATTGACCTGAAAAGAGACGGGTCAAGTCCCAAATTTCCTGTAAAAAGGGTAGCCGAACATAATCAACATACCTCCTGCAATTCTTGCGTATTTTGGAAACTTTCCTTAATTCCCAATTCTTCTCTTAACCTATCCAGATAGTTAAGCTCTGTTTTTGAAAAGCTAACCCTACGCCATCTTTTAGCCGCCCTGATAAGCACTGAAAACACTAATTTTAAGGCCGATTTCTCTGTTAAAAAACACGGAATTATTTTTGTCCATCTGCGCTCCTGCTAAGTTTATTTCTACATACTTTTTTCTCTCGTAATTGTCATTGGTCATTTAAAATTCCCCAGGTAATGGACACTAGAATTCCCCACCCCCAAGGCTACCTAAT
>JAGHCL010000150.1 GCA_021160485.1 Candidatus Desulfofervidaceae bacterium | reverse complement strand
GGCTATCAATCGTTATGCAGGCGAGTTTGTTGCTGAAAAGACTGTTTCTGTTATTCCTCTTCCTAACGAAGAGATGAAAGGACGCATTATTGGTCGGGAAGGGAGAAATATCAGGGCAATAGAGGCCGCTACCGGTGTAGATGTAATCATTGACGATACTCCAGAAGTGGTTATTCTTTCGGCATTTAATCCTATTCGTCGGGAGATAGCCCGACTTTCTCTAGAGCGTTTAGTGGCTGATGGCAGGATACATCCTGCTCGGATAGAAGAAGTTGTTAATAAGGTCACTCAAGAGCTAGAAACCGCTGTCCAAGAGGCAGGAGAGCAAGCCTGTTTTGATGTAGGTGTTCACAGCATTCATCCGGAACTAGTTAAATTATTGGGTAAACTGAAATATCGCACCAGTTATGCCCAAAATGTCCTTCAACATTCTTTAGAAGTAGCCTTTTTGTGTGGGATTATGGCCTCTGAATTGGGTTTAGACCCGAAGCCGGCCAAAAGAGCAGGTTTGCTCCACGATATAGGTAAAGCTGTGGATCATGAAGTAGAGGGTCCCCATGCCCTTATAGGTGCAGATCTGGCTAAAAAGTGTGGTGAATCAGAAGAGATTGTGCATGCTATTGCTGCACATCATGAAGATATTCAACCTGAGAGTGTATTGGCCATTCTTGTCTCTGCTGCTGATACTCTTTCTGGAGCAAGACCAGGGGCAAGGAGAGAAACCCTTGAATCTTACATAAAGCGTCTTGAGAATCTAGAAAGAATAGCCAATAGTTTTGAAGGCGTAAGTAAGGCCTATGCCATTCAGGCTGGGCGTGAATTGCGTATTATTGTTGAAAGTGACCTTCTCAGCGATGAAGATATTACCCTTTTGGCCCACGATGTGGCCAAACGTATTGAGAGGGAGATGACCTACCCTGGTCAAATTAGGGTTTCCGTGATCAGAGAGAAAAGAGCGGTTGCTTATGCCAAATAGTGAAGTTAATTTGCTTTTTATTGGTGATATCGTAGGAAAACCTGGAAGGCGAACGGTTTACAAACTTTTACCCACATTACATGAAAAATATCGACTGGACTGTGTCATTGCTAACGGAGAAAATGCAGCTGGTGGTCTGGGAATTACTCCTAAAATCGCAGATGAATTATTTAAAAACGGCATAGATGTTATTACTTCTGGCAATCATGTCTGGCATAAAAAAGAGATTATTCCTTATTTAGATACAACAGATAGACTGTTAAGACCTGCGAATTATCCATCGGGTGTGCCGGGGAAAGGATATACTGTTTTTTCTTTAAACTCAGGTCTGAAATTGGGTGTGCTTAACTTGGAAGGTCGAGTTTTTATGAAAAATCTTGACTGCCCTTTTTGTAAAGCAGAGGTGGTTTTAAAGGAACTAAAACAAATCACGCCTATTGTTGTTGTGGATTTTCACGCAGAAGCCACTTCAGAAAAAATCGCCATGGGCTGGTTTTTAGATGGCAAGGTGAGTGCAGTGCTTGGCACGCACACTCACGTGCAGACATCAGATGAAACAATCCTACCTCAGGGCACAGCCTATATTACTGATGTTGGTATGACCGGGCCTGTATATTCTATTATTGGTATGGAGAAGGAAGCAGCGTTAAATGGATTTTTGACGCAACTACCGCAGCGGTTTAAGCCTGCAAAGGGTCCCACTTCTTTGCAGGGAGTAGTAGTGACTATAAATAGCCTATCTGGTAAGGCTGTCAGAATAACCCGGATAAGAGAGGTAACAAATGGAAATTAAAGAGGAAATAGAGCTGCTTTTAAGAGGGGTGGTAGAGGTTATTTCTAAAGAAGAATTAGAAAAAAAGCTTGAGCGTGCCCATAGGGAAAAGCGGCCCCTGCGGGTAAAGGCTGGTTTTGACCCCACTGCGCCTGACCTTCATTTAGGACATACGGTGCTTATCCAGAAGTTAAAACACTTTCAGGACTTAGGACATGAAGTGCTTTTTCTTATCGGGGATTTTACCGGTATAATTGGTGACCCTTCTGGCAAATCTGAAACTAGGCCTGCATTGACCAGGGAACAGGTGTTGGCTAATGCAGAGACTTATAAAGAACAAATTTTCAAAATTTTAGATCCAACCAAAACGAAGATTGTGTTTAATAGTACCTGGATGCAACAGCTGTCAGCCATTGACTTAATTAAACTGTGTTCTCACTATACCGTGGCCCGGATGCTAGAAAGAGATGATTTTCATAAACGCTTTACCGCAGGAAGGGCCATCAGCATCCATGAATTTATCTATCCTCTCATTCAGGGCTATGATTCTGTTGCCTTAAAGGCAGATGTAGAACTGGGAGGCACAGACCAAAGGTTTAACCTGCTAGTAGGCAGAGACTTACAACGTGATTTTGGACAAGAACCCCAAGTAGTGATGATGATGCCTCTTTTAGAAGGTTTGGATGGCGTTCAAAAAATGAGCAAAAGTTTAGGAAACTACGTCGGTATTACTGAACCTCCTGGGCAAATGTTTGGCAAGCTCATGTCTATTTCGGATGAACTGATGTGGCGATACTATGAGCTTTTAAGCAGTCTCTCTTTAGACGAAATTACCAGGCTGAAAGAAGGGGTAGAGCAGGGTAAGATTCACCCTAAAGAGGTCAAAAAACAGCTAGCTATAGAAATTGTTGCCCGGTTTCATTCCCAAAAAGCAGCGGCAGAAGCAGCCGAAGAGTTTGAAAAGGTTTTTAAGCATAAAGAGTTACCAAAGGATTTAGAAGAAATTACTATCTCTTGGTCTGAAGAGAAGATTTGGCTGCCCAAGCTGCTCCAATTAGCGAATTTGACCCAAACTACCTCAGAAGCCAAACGTTTAGTGCAACAGGGAGGAGTAAAAGTCAACCAAGAAAAAGTTACCTCTGCGCAGACAGAAATTCCTGTAGGCGAAACTTACCTTATCCAAGTAGGAAAAAGAAAATTTAAGAAAGTTCATTTAATAGCACAAAAATAAACTTTGTTTACTGGTTTAGAAGAACAAAAAGCAAAGCTTCAATTTAAGACATAGAGTAACACAGAAATTACTGGAAGAATCTGCATAATTTCCTTTTAGGCACATTAACACATATATTCATTTGCAATTTGCATTAGCAAATACGGGGTAAAGGCTCGCCTGAAAGCATATCAATAAGGCGTTTGCTTCTTAACTGTGTCCGCATCCACACCTTGGCTTTTGGTTCTGCTTTTACTTCACCAATAATGGCTGCATCTTTACCATAGGGATGCGCACGCATTTGTGCTAATATCTTCTCTGCTTCTTCAGGGGCAACAAAAATCAGCACTTTCCCCTCGTTTGCTAGATAAAGAGGGTCAATCCCCAGAAGTTCAGCCGCTCCCAGCACACTGTCTTTAAAAGGTAGGCTTTCTTCCCAGATTTCAATACCTACCTGGGATTGATGAGCTATCTCATTAAGGGTGGTGGCTACACCACCTCGGGTAGGGTCACGCATCACGTGGATATGAGGAGAGGTTTGCAAGATATTTTCTACTAAACTATTTAAAGGAGCGGTGTCGCTTTCTAAAGGTGCTTGGAAACTCAGTCCTTCCCTCTGGCACAGAATGCACATGCCATGGTCACCAATTGTGCCGTTTATTAAAATGAGGTCACCAGGTTGAGCATTTTGACCAGAAATGTTGAGTTTGGAGGTAATCACGCCGATACCGGAGGTGTTAATAAAAATCTTGTCCACTTGCCCTTTAGGCACTACCTTGGTATCCCCAGTTACGACGAGAACATTAGCTTCCTGAGCAGCCTTTTGCATACTGCCAACTATTTCTTGTAATATATCCCCTGGCAATCCCTCTTCCAGAATAAAACCAACGCTTAAATAAAGTGGTTTTGCCCCCCGCATGGTTAAATCGTTTACCGTTCCATGAATGGCAAGGGATCCAATGTTACCTCCAGGGAAGATAATAGGATTGACCGTGTATGAATCTGTAGAAAAGGCAAACCGAGTGCCATTTATCTCAAATACAGCACTGTCATTCATTTCCCGAAGTAAGGGATTGTCAAAGAAAGGAAGAAAAACAGTTTCTATCAATTCCTGTGATGCTTTTCCGCCACTACCATGGTCAAGAATGATCTGCTTAGGGAAATTAGCCATGTTTTTCCTCCCAATCTCTATACTTATAATAAGCAGCACAGCTTCCTTCAGAAGAGACCATACACGGTCCTACTGGGTGAGTAGGCAGACAGACTTTACCAAAAAGCGGGCATTCAGGTGGTATAATCAGCCCTTTCAAAACGTCTCCACAACGGCAACCTGGCGGCTCTTTCACTTTGCCTACTTCCATATCAAAGTGCAGGCGGGCGTCGTATGCTGCATAATCATCTTTCAAGGTAAGCCCACTTTCAGGTATTGCACCTATTCCTCGCCAGGTAGCCTCGCAGGGGGAAAAGACACTGAACATAAGTTCCATTGCCTTTGGATTACCTTCAGGTTTAACTACCCGGGTGTATTGAATTTCAGCCTTTGGTTCTTCATTTTTAAGTTGTTTTACTAGCATTAAGATGCCCTGTAGGATATCTACTGGTTCAAACCCGGTAATAACACAAGGCACTTTATATACTTCTGCTAATTTACGATAGGGTTCCAGACCAATGATAGTTGAAACATGTCCAGGACAAATGAAGCCATCTATTTTTAAATCCGGACTGCTTACCAATGCCTCCATGGCTGGAGGAATAAGTTTATGCGCAGAAAAGACAAAAAAATTTTTTATATCCTGCCTCTTTGCTTCTGCAATGGTGGCTGCAATGCCTGGAGCAGTAGTCTCAAATCCTACTCCTAGGAAAACGACGGGTCGGGTAGGATTTTTAGAGGCAATGTTTAGGGCATCAAAAGGAGAATAAACAATGCGCACATCTGCTCCTTTGGCTCGTTCCTGTTGTAAACTGGTATAAGAGCCAGGTACCCGCATTAAATCACCAAAAGTAGTGACAATAACGTCCTGGCTGGCCAGTTTTATCATCATATCAATTTCCTGTGTTGAAGTTACACACACAGGACAACCTGGACCAGAAATAAGTTGAATGTGGGCAGGTAGTAAACTACGCAATCCGTAGCGACCAATGGCCATAGTGTGGGTGCCACAAACCTCCATTAGACGTATAGGTTTATGGGAAATAGCCTTTATTTCTGCCAGCAGGTGGTGGGCTATTTGGGGATCTCTGAATTCATCAATGTATTTCAGCCTGTTCATGAGACAATATCTCCTCAAATAGACTTAGAGTTTTTTCTGCCTCGGCCTTATCTAGCCGGTAAATAGCAAAACCAGCATGGACAATGACATAGTCGCCCACCTTTGGCATTTCGTTAATAACGTCTAGCCGCACCTGCTGTTTTGTCCCACCTAATTCTACTTCAGCAGTTTTTTCAGTTTCATCTACACTTACAACTTCCATTGGTATGCCTAAGCACATTTTCTCCCCCCCTGCTTACTTTATAAAAGGGTTAAATAGTTTTTCTTCTTTGATGGTTGAAGATAGTTTTTCTCCATAATTGTGGCCGGGCCAGACAATGGTTTCTTCAGGTAAAGTAAATAACTTTGTTTTAATAGAGTTTATCAATGTTTCCCAGGAACCTCCAGGCAAATCTGTTCTTCCGACTGCACCTACAAAGAGTGTATCTCCGGTAAAGACATGTCCAGGGTAATAAAGGCAGATGCTTCCAGGCGTATGTCCTGGAGTATGAATTACCTTTAGAGAAAGATTGCCTACATTTATGGTTTCATCGTCTTTCAATAGCACATCAGGTTGCGGAGAGGGAGGTGCGCCAAACATACTGCCTAAAAATAGGCTGACTTGATTTAAAAAAGACCCTGCGTCTGCTTCATGCATTGCAATAGGGATATTTAAAATTTGCTTTAAAGCCCGGTTTCCAGCGGTATGGTCAGGGTGAGCATGAGTGTTGATTATCAGTGCTGGCTTTAACCCTAAAGTTTCAAGGGTAGAAACAATCAAGTCTTCGTTTCCACCTGGGTCAACAATAGCTGTTTCTTTGGTTTCAGAGCAACCTATAAGATAACAACAAACATCTAGCGGTCCCACTACCAGCTGTTCAATGATGATTTCGGTTTGCATATAATGCATGTTAACTTTTTTTAAAGTTAAAGACAAGCAATTTGTCTTGAAGTTGCTCCACGAGTTTGTATCTAATCATTCTTTTTCTGTCTGCGGGTAATAAAAGGGTTACACATGTGCCTTGATTTTTTGCTCTGAATAACAACTTTCCCTTTATACATTTTTACAATTTTCTGAGCCACAATTAACCTCAGTTCAATTTCTTGAGGTTTAGTAGTGCATTATCCGCTCTGCTTTGTCAGGAATAAGCAAAGTTCTATTTAAAGCTTTTAATACCAATGCCTCTAAGTTAGCATTTCTAAGAATGTCTTCATTCTTTTTAAAGCTTCTTCAATAGTTGCTAGGGAGGTAGCAAAGGAAAGCCGCACAAAACCATCTTGCCCAAAGGCTATTCCCGGGACAACGGCTACTTTTGCTTCTTCTAACAGATATTCTGCTAATTTAAGAGAATCTCCGTTAAAATACTTCTTCATGCAGGGGAAGGCATAAAAGGCCCCCTCAGGTTCAAAGCAGGAGACTCCCGGCACTTCTTTTAATAACCCTAGTAACCTTTGGGCCCGTTTTTTAAAGACATCTACCCAGGTGGTCAGGAAATCCTGAGGACCATTAAGGGCAGCCACAGCGGCCTTTTGGGCAATAGAGCTTGGATTTGAAGTGCTTTGGCTCTGGAGTTTGGTTGCTGCTTTGATAATTTCTTTATTCCCAATTAAAAAACCAATTCGCCATCCTGTCATGGAGTAAGTTTTGGATACAGCGTTGACAATAAGGGTCTTTTCTTTTATTTCCGGACTCACTGTTGCAATAGAAGCCCAGCAAACTTCGTCTTTGAGAATTATTTTGTGGTATACATCATCAGAGATAATCCATATATTCTTGCCTGCCAGGACTTCAGCTAACGCTTCTAGGTCTTTCTTAGTATAAACACTTCCTGTTGGGTTAGAAGGGCTATTAATAATAATTGCCTTTGTCCAAGGAGAAAGATGAGATTTCAAAGTTTCTGGTTTTAGCTTAAAGCCATCTTTTTCGTCTGTTTGCACAATAACAGGCTTCCCTCCAGCCAGGAGGACCATTGGAGGATAGGAAACCCAATAAGGTGCTGGGATAATGACTCCATCACCTGGATTTAAAATGACCTGAAATAAATTATAAAGGGCCTGTTTGCCCCCACAAGCAACCAGGACTTCCTCTGGGTCATACTTCAAACCATATTCAAGTTCCATAAAATTTATGACCGCTTCTTTTAATTCAAGAATCCCCCCTACTGGCGTGTATTTGGTAAATCCTTCTTTAACCGCTTTGATAGCTGCTTCTTTGATATGTTCTGGGGTATCAAAATCAGGTTCTCCTGCAGCCAGAGAAGCAACATCTATTCCTGCTGCTTTCATAGCTTTGGCTTTAGCGGTTATACTGAGGGTGGGTGATGAAGGGATGGACTTGATTCTGTCAGCCAACATTTTTGCCTCCTGTCTTGACATACATTTTAAAAAAAGGCATCATAACGGAAAGAAACACTTTTAGCAATAGTCTATAGCAGATTTTACCATTAAATTATAAAATATGGAAGGAAAGATTGTAGAATATATAGATGCTCAGAAGGTTATTACTGCAATTTGTCTGGGAGAAAAAGATGGAAAGTTGCATTTATTACTTCCTCAAAACCGAGAAATTACTCTTAATAAGGCACGAGTTTGTCTTGTGTCCAGAGAGAAGTTCAATTCAAACCAGCCAAAGGATCTCTTAATTAAAAAATTAAAGGAAGAAATTACTAAGCGTGAAACTTTAAAAGAAGAAATAGATGTAGTTAGCTTGTGGGAGCTACTGGTCTCAGAAGGTGGGGTTTATACTCCTTACTCTCTGGCTGAGTTTTATTTCCCCAGCACACCATCATCATTTCAAGAAAGTGCTTTATTTCGAGCGTTATTTAGAGAAAAAATTCATTTTAAATGGAGAGGGGATGGATTTGAAGTCTTATCTCCGGAAAGGGTTGAAGAGATACAAAGACAGAGGTCCATAGAAGAAGAAAGAGAAAGGAAAATCACTGAAGCATCTACCTGGTTCAGGGCAGTTTGGGCAGGGGAAGATGCAGTTCCTCCAGCGGAAAGTGAAGAGTATATACGACTTTTAAAAGAATGGTGTTTTTGGCAGGAGGAGGCCCCTCAGGCCAAAATAACCAAAGAGATTATCCAAAGAGCTGGGCTAAATAAGGAAGAACATCCATTTTTGTTGTTGGTGAAGTTTGGGGTTTTTTCCAAACACGAAAATATTCTTCTACATCGTTTTCGAATTCCAACCAGGTTTTCAGAAGAAATCAAAGCAGCTTCCCAAATATTGATAAAAAATAAACCTGCCTTTTTTTTAAAAAGGGAAGATTTGAGGTCAATATATACTTTCACCATTGATGGTCCGGAAACAAGAGATTTTGACGACGCATTGAGCTTTGAGACTAAAGATGGTCACTACTTGGTAGGTGTACATATTACAGATTTAACCCCATTTATTAAAGCTGGTGATCCTTTAGATGAAGAAGCGAAAGAACGAGGGACAACAGTGTATCTACCTGACGGACGAATTCCTATGTTTC
>JAGHCL010000045.1 GCA_021160485.1 Candidatus Desulfofervidaceae bacterium | reverse complement strand
ATTATAGCCCACTTGCGGGGTTTCTTGTAGGCCAATCGCGGATTTTGGGAAATAATAACTCTTGATTTTAACTGCATTTGTGTTATTTAAATCCTTATGAAAAAATATATTGAAGAGTTTTTACGCTATCTAGAAATTGAAAGAAATTTTTCTTATCATACAGTGCGGGCCTACAAGATTGACTTACAGGGTTTCTTGCACTTTTTAGACAAACAAGGGATTGATAGTTTAAATAAAATTTCTACTCGAGACATTCGTGGCTATCTGGTATCTTTAATGCAAACCTTCCGTCGGCGCACTGTAAATAGGAAGTTATCTTCCTTGCGTTCGTTTTTTAAATTTTTGTTAAAAAAAGGCTACATAAAAAAACATCCCGCTGAAGCCATTTTCAGTCCCAAGTTAGAAAAAGACCTCCCTCACTTTCTGACTGTGGATGAAACCTTCCGTCTTTTACAGGCACCACAAGGAAACACACCTTTAGCCAGGCGGGATAGGGCCATTTTAGAGCTTCTTTATGCCACAGGTATGCGTGTGAGCGAACTGGCCGGTCTTGACCTGAAACAAGTTGATTTAAAGCAGGGTATTATCCGGGTTTATGGAAAGGGCAGAAAGGAGCGGTTGACATTTATAGGTGAGAAGGCCAAAGAAGCCCTGCAGGCTTACTTAAAGGTCAGGTCCAGATTGGGACATAAACTTAAAGAGCAGGCCCTTTTTCTTAATGCCCGCGGTGGACGTTTATCCCCTCGTAGCATTGAAAGAATTGTAAAAAACTATAGTCATTTAAGTGGAACATATAAAAATGTCTATCCCCATATGCTTCGGCATAGTTTTGCCACCCACCTTTTAAATCAAGGGGCAGATTTACGTGCAGTGCAAGAATTGTTAGGACATGTAAGTCTATCCACAACTCAAAAATACACTCACATCACAGTAGAGAAACTTATGGAAATATATGATAAAACCCATCCAAGGAGTTAAAATGACAAAAATTAGGAGCACGACCATCCTGAGTGTACGTCATGCTGGTATTACCGTTATGGCAGGAGATGGACAGGTTACCTTTGGTCAAAGTTACATTATGAAGCATAAAGCGCATAAAGTACGCACTCTTTACCATGGTAAGGTATTGGCAGGCTTTGCCGGAACAAGTGCTGATGCGTTAACTTTATTTGAAAAGTTTGAAAAAACATTGGAAAAGTTTCATGGACAATTAAAGCGATCTGCGGTAGAATTGGCCAAGGACTGGCGCACAGATAAGGTCTTACGTCGGCTTGAGGCCCTTTTATTAGTAGCCGACAAAAGTGCCACTTTAATCATCTCAGGTACAGGTGACCTCATTGAGCCAGATGAGCCAGTGGCGGCTATTGGTTCTGGAGGGCCCTATGCCCTGGCCGCCGCCAAGGCCCTGTTAAAACACTCCCAGCTTAACGCTGAAGAAATTGCCAGAGAAGCAATGTTGATCGCCTCTTCTATCTGCCCTTACACAAATAACGAATTAGTCCTAGAAATCCTTAAATAGAGGAGGGAAAACTCGCATGTCTTTTCTTACACCAAAAGAGATAGTAGCAGCCCTAGATAAATATATCATTGGACAGGATAAGGCCAAGAAGGCGGTAGCCATTGCCTTGCGTAACCGCTGGCGGCGGAAACAGGTACCCCCTCCTTTAAGAGATGAAATCGCTCCTAAAAACATCATCATGATCGGGCCTACTGGCGTGGGGAAAACCGAAATTGCTCGCCGGTTGGCCAATCTAGCTGGCTCTCCCTTTTTAAAGGTTGAAGCCACTAAATTTACCGAAGTCGGCTATGTCGGTCGTGATGTAGAATCCATGATTCGGGATTTGACTGAAATTGCCGTAAACATGGTCAAACAAGAAGAAAGCAAAAAAGTTACTGCCCGAGCAAGAGAAATGGCAGAAGAACGTTTGTTAGATATTCTTTTACCCAGACCCAGAACTAACGTATCTACTGAAGATGCACACTTGGAATTGGTGAAACGGGAGTCATCCTATGATACTGTCCGCGAAAAGATGAGAAGGATGTTGCATGAAGGGAAATTAGATGAAAGGTATGTAGAACTTGAAACTACAGAAAAGTCTTTACCAGTTGTAGAAATCTTTTCTGTCGCCGGCCTGGATGAACTGGATATGAATTTCAGAGAAATGTTTGAATCTATGCTGCCTAAAAAGACAAAAAGAAAAAAAGTAAAAACGCCGGAAGCTCTGGAGATTTTAACCCAGGAAGAATCTCAAAAACTGATAGATATGGATAAAGTAATTAGCATTGCTAAACGGCGAGTAGAAGAATCAGGAATTATCTTTATAGATGAAATTGACAAGGTTGCCGGCCAATCCTCTGGCCGCAGTGGACCTGATGTTTCAAGAGAAGGAGTCCAGAGGGACCTATTACCCATTGTAGAAGGCACCACTGTCAATACCAAATATGGTATGGTCCGCACTGACCACATTCTTTTTATCGCCGCCGGAGCCTTTCATATCTCAAAACCTTCTGACCTTATTCCTGAACTGCAGGGACGTTTTCCCATCCGGGTAGAACTTAGTGCTTTGGGGAAAGAGGAATTTAAACGTATTCTCACTGAACCCGAAAATGCTTTAATAAAACAATATCAAGCATTGTTGGCTACAGAAGGCATTGAATTGATATTTGGAGAAGGGGCCATCTCTGAAATTGCTGAGATTGCTGTAAAGGTGAACCAACGTACAGAAAATATAGGTGCACGTCGGCTTTATACCATCATGGAGAAACTCTTAGAAGATATCTCCTTCCAAGCCCCGGAAATGAAAGGGAAACAAGTGGTGATCACGGCAGATTATGTCAGAGAAGTCCTTCAGGGAACAGTTCAAGATGAAGACTTAAGCCGATACATCTTGTAGGGAGAAAGACATGATGGGAGGTTTGATCAAACGGGCAGAAGTGCTCATTGAGTCTTTGCCTTACTTGCGTGAATTTTACAAAAAGACCTTCGTCATCAAGTATGGTGGGCATGCCATGGTGGACGAAGAGTTAAAACGTAATTTTGCCCTGGATATCGTGCTTTTAAAATATATCGGTCTCAATCCGATTGTTGTGCATGGAGGTGGTCCTCAGATCGGAGAAGTATTGAAGAAAATGAACATTCCCTCCTGTTTTGTCGGTGGTTTGCGGGTCACAGATGATGCCACCATGGATGTGGTGGAAATGGTTTTAGTCGGTAAGGTCAATAAAGAAATCGTCAATCTCATCAATCAGGCAGGAGGAAAGGCAGTTGGGTTGAGTGGAAAAGACGGCTGTCTTATAGAGGCAAGAAAGATTGTTTTAAAACAGGAAGAACTACCAGATAAACCACCAGAGATTATTGATTTAGGTCATGTAGGGGAAGTAGCCAAAGTTAATAAAGAGGTTCTGGATTTATTGGACCAAGAGCAATTTATTCCTATCATTGCTCCAGTAGGAGTAGGACGGAGGGGAGAAACCTTAAATATCAATGCCGATTGGGTAGCCGGTGAAATTGCAGCCGCATTGAAGGCAAAAAAATTAATTCTTTTAACTGATGTGCCTGGGGTATTGGATAAAGAAGGTAACCTCATCTCTTCTATGACCCTGGAGGATGCTGAAAGTTTGATTAAAAATGGTGTCATAACTGGAGGTATGATTCCTAAGATTCAGGCGGCTCTAAAGGCCGTCAGGACAGGAGTAGAAAAGGCACATATTATTGACGGTCGCATTTTACACGCTGTATTGCTGGAGCTTTTTACTATCCAAGGCATAGGCACAGAAATTGTGAATATTTATTAAGCGAGACGGGTAGAAGCGTGAATGAGTAAATAGATAAATGAGTTTGGTGGGTTAAACCCTGTAAACTCAACAAACTCTAAAACGCTATAAGCTGAATAAATAAATACACGCTTACATTAATAAACGAGGATTTTCTTATGGATTGGCTGGAAAAAGACAAGAAATACATTATGGGGACATATGCCCGGTATCCGGTGATTGTCACCAAGGCAAAGGGATATAAAGTCTGGGATGTCAGGGGAAAAGAATATATTGACCTGTTTGCAGGGATTTCTGTTTGCAATCTTGGCCACTGTCATCCTGAGGTTATTAAGGCTGTAGAAGCTCAAATTTATCGGCTTTTTCATATCTCTAACCTTTATTACACCATTCCCCAGATAGAACTGGCTGAATTGTTAGTTAAGCACTCCTTCGCCGGCAAGGTCTTTTTCTGTAACAGTGGTGCAGAGGCCAATGAAGCAGCGATTAAATTGGCACGGAAATGGGGGAAACAATTCTCACCCCCTAAATATAAAATCATCACCCTGGAAGGCTCTTTTCATGGTCGCACGCTGGGCACTATCTCTGCTACTGGTCAAGCAAAAGTAAAAACAGGTTTTGAACCACTTCTCCCCGGATTCATTCATGTGCCTTTTGACAATATCAAGGCTATAGAAGAGGTTATTGATAAAGAAACCTGTGCCATTTTGGTAGAACCCATCCAGGGAGAAGGTGGAATAAAAATTCCCTCGGCTCATTATTTAGAAAAAATTAGAAAAATTTGTGACGATAATCAAATATTACTCATTTTTGATGAAGTCCAAACAGGAATGGGCCGCACGGGTTATCTCTTCGCCTATGAACATGAAGGGGTAAAGCCTGACATTCTCACCTTGGCCAAGTCTCTGGCTAACGGTCTACCTATTGGAGCCATTCTGACCCGAGAAGAAATAGCCCAAAGCTTCTCTGTAGGAAGCCATGGAAGCACTTTTGGTGGTAATCCAGTAGCATGTGCAGCTGCCAAGGTAGTCATGAAAATCCTTACCCAAACAGACTTATTGGATTATACCCGGCAATTAAGTGTCTTTTTCAAAGAAAAGCTAGAAGAACTTAAGGATAAACATAAGGATATTATCAAAGAAGTAAGGATAAGAGGCTTAATGATTGGAGTGGAACTCCATCAAAAGGCCGCTCCTATAGTAGAAAATTGTTTAAAAAGAGGTTTTTTGATTAATGCTGTCCAAGAAAAGGTATTGCGATTTCTCCCACCACTTATTATAGACCGGGGAACGATAGAAGCCTTTATTGATACCCTTGATACTGTCTTAGGAGAGTTAAAATGAAAAAGAACATTCTTACTATTTTGGACTTAACCACAGAAGAAATTTTAGCTCTACTGGAAAGGGCAATAATACTCAAAAAGGAATGGAAGGAAGGTAAGAAAGAAATGTCCTTGACAGGCAAAACCCTGGCCCTGATTTTTGAAAAGCCCTCTACTCGCACCCGTGTTTCTTTTGAAGTGGCCATGTATCAATTAGGAGGCCAGGTAGTCTTTCTTACCAAAGACGTTACTCAGATAGCACGTCAAGAACCTCCAAAGGATACTGCCCGTGTTCTTTCCCGGTATGTAGATGTAATGGCAATGCGCACTTATAGTCAGGAGTTAATTGAGGAAACGGCACACTGGGCCAGCATTCCTGTCATCAACGCCCTTTCTAATAAATTCCACCCCTGTCAGATTTTGTCGGATTTAATGACTGTAAAAGAGTGTAAGGGACAGATTGAGGGGCTCAAGATTGCCTGGGTAGGAGACGGTAACAATGTTGCCCATTCCTGGATTAATGCGGCGATAAGGCTGAATTTCACCCTTCATCTTGCCTGCCCCCCAGGTTATGAACCCGATAGCGATGTTTTAGAAAAGACAAAAGGCAAAAGCAATATCGTGCTTACCACAGACCCTATTGAAGCAGTGAAAGGTGCTGACGTTATTAACACCGATGTCTGGGTAAGTATGGGTGATGAAGGAAAACAGAAAGAGAAGGAAGTTTTTTTACCCTATCAGCTCAATTTAGAACTCCTGCGCCATGCCAAACCCGATGCCATTGTTATGCATTGCCTGCCTGCCCATCGGGGAGAAGAAATTACACAAGAAGTCATAGAAGGCCCTCAATCAGTAGTATTCCAGCAGGCGGAAAATAAGCTCTATTTGCACAAGGCATTACTAAAGTGGGTTCTTCTGCATTCTTAAATTGTCGTAGCAGATAGCGAAGACAGATACTGGTTTGGAATCTGTATTTCTGCTTGGCGTAAGGTTACTAAAAAAGGTAAGGTGGTAGAGTGGCAAAAAAGAAACACCTCACTACTTAACAACTACCCTCTAGTCTATAATTCTCCCAGACCAATTAACTAGATGTATTATACCTTCAATTCTTCAGGAATTTCTATACACTCTATTAACTTTTCTATAATAAAATAATTATGACAATCTAATTTGTAATAATCAATAATATCTTCAATTCCACTATGACAGTTATGGCAAGGTGTGAAAACAATTTTCGCCCCGGTGGCCGCTATTTGCTCAGCCTTCACCTTATTACTCTCCACCCGCTTTCTCTTCCAAGGCGGTCCACAGTTGATAACACCACCTCCGGCACAACAACAGTAATTGTGCTCTCTGTTGGGCTCCATTTCTCTGAAGTCTTCGCACATGGCCTTTAACACATACCGGGCATCATCCATTAATCCCCTTCCCCTCATGATATTGCAAGGGTCGTGCAGAGTGGCAGGCTCCTTGATTTTACGCACAATTTTAATCCTTCCTGCTCTTAAGAGTTCGGCATAAAACTGAACGGCATGGATTATAGGAATGGGATGCATTTGCCAGCCCAACCATCTATTGCCGCGATCATAAACAGAACGAAAGGCGTGGCCACACTCTCCCATAACAATTTTTTTCACCTTAAGACGCATGGCTGCTTCGAAATGGGCCTTCTTCACCCGCGCCATAACTTCCCAGTCACCTGAATACATGGCCATATCGCTGTTATCCCAGCCATCAAAAGAAGGCATGGTCCAGTTTACACCTGCCACTTTCATTAATATAGCCGTATAACCTATCAACTGGGCCAGAAACTTGGGTTCAGGACCAATGACAGAATACATAATATCTGCACCTTCTTTATCTAAAGGAATGCGGGCACTGGGAACTTCATCCTGGGCATCCTCTTCCTGCCATTGGAGGGTATCTATCCACTCATCCTGTTTGACCCACATCTGGTTCATCGTCACGGCATGACTATTTACTGTATCTTGTAAATACTGGGGAACAACTCCACATAGATGACACATCCGCCGAACCAGGCTAATTAAATTCGCTATATCTATACCAAAAGGACAATACATACTACAACGCATACAAACGTTACATTCAGTGTAAGCAATTTCAGCCGCCTGTTTCATAAACTCAGGGCTCATTTTACCTTTATGCTTTAGCATCTCCCAAAGGGTATTTTTAACCTTACCTGCAGGAGAAAAGCGTGGGTCACAATCATTAGATAAATAATGATGGCAGGCAATGGCACATAAACCACAATGAACACAGGTATTCACATAGGTTTTTATCCTAGCAACACTTTCTTCATTCAATACTTTGTTGATTACCTTCTCTATTTTAGTGGGGCTCAGCTTTTTTGCTGGTTCTTCCAGACCTATATCTGTGATATCCCACTTTTGGGGCAATATGTTTCCACCTGCCATGGCCTACCTCCTTTCCAGATTCTAAAAAATCGTTATGTTAAATTCACCAAATTTAAAATCCATCTTTTACTAACTAAACCTTACTCTTCTCATTCTTTTTATTGGATTTTCTCTTGACTTAATTTATACATAGCATAAAGTATGCCAAAAACTTTCATGTTAGAATATTGCCAAATAACCTACAATATTTGATAGTTAGCTATGTTAGTAAAATCCATTTCTGTTGCAAAAACGCAACATTTTGCGATAAAAAATATTGTAGATTACACTCATGGGGCAATTAAATTTGTTGACTATTTAATTCGGGTAGGCTATGAAAAAATAAAGATGTTATTAAAAACCATCTTGGACAGTATAACAGAAGGTGTTTTTACGGTAGATAAAAACTTGAGGATTACCTTCTTTAATCGGGCTGCAGAGAGAATTACAGGTTTTTCAAGAAAAGCAGCTATAGGGGAAAAATGTTTCAAGATATTTCGTGCCAATATATGCCAAACGGAATGTGCCTTAAAGAAAAGCATAGAATCAGGTAAAAGTGTGATTAACCTTCCTATAACTATCGTAAACAAAGCAGGCAAACAAATTCCTGTGAATATACGTGCATCTGTTTTAAAGGATAAAGAAGGACATATAATAGGAGGAGTTGAAACATTTGTAGACCTTTCTGCCATAGAAGCGCTTAAAAAGGAAGTATCTCAGAAGTATACATTTGAAGATATTATCAGTAAAAATCATCACATGCAAAACATTTTTGAAATCCTTCCTCAGGTAGCAGAAAGTGACAGCACTGTTCTTATTCAAGGGCCTAGTGGTTCAGGTAAAGGGTTACTAGCCAGGGTTATTCACAACATAAGTCCCAGAAGGAATAAACCCTATCTAGTTGTCAACTGTGCTGCTCTTCCAGAAACCCTGTTAGAATCAGAGCTGTTTGGGTATGTAAAAGGCGCTTTCACTAATGCCCAAAGAGATAAACCTGGTCGGTTTGCCCTGGCAGAGGGAGGTACTATCCTTTTAGATGAAGCAGGAGACATCCCACCCGCGATCCAGGTTAAATTGCTGCGTGTGCTGGAAGAAAGGGAATACGAACCTCTAGGTGCTGTATCTTCTAAAAAGGCCAACGTTCGTATTATAGCTGCCACTAATAAAAACCTTGCCCAATTGGTAGAAGAAGGTAAATTCCGTCGGGACCTTTATTACCGGTTAAATGTAATTAAAATAGAACTTCCCCCTCTTTCACAACGCCGGGAAGATATACCCCTCTTAATAGACCACTTTATCAAACGGTTCAATCTAAAAATGGGTAAGAACATCCTTAAGGTCTCTCAAGATGTAATGGATTTACTTATGCGTTATGATTTTCCAGGTAATGTAAGAGAACTTGAAAATATCTTAGAACACGCATTTGTGTTATGCCGTGGTCAAGTAATAGAAAAAAACTGCTTGCCTAAAGATTTACTAGATGAGTTGGAGGAAAAACACATGCTGGCATCTCCCAAGCTTCTCTTAAAAGAACAAGAAGCTCAGATTATAAAAAAGACCCTTGAGAAATATTCCGGACACCGTGGGAAAACGGCAACAGCGTTGGGCATTGATAGAAGCACACTTTGGCGTAAGATGAAGAAATATAATATTCATTATTGAGAATTTTCTTTAATCACTTAATCTTTTATACTAACTCATCATTATGGTTAAACTTTGAATCAAATGAATTTCTTAAAAATCACCTTCTCTGTTTCTAGAGTCACTACCTGGTTATTTCTTCCCCCATTAGTGGCCTTCTGTCTAGCCTTTATGGATATGTTGAGCCGTCTAATAGGGTCAAATATATAATGAATAAACCATGGCGTTTCTATGAATAATAGTTGCCAATTAATTTTAAAATGCTCATTATTATTTTGGAAAAAGGCTAGGATAGTGTTTTGACGGAGCGATAGTAAGTATGCTAAGGATATTTAAAATAATCTTATTATCAAGTTATAATGCTTGTTATTGTAAAGTTGATAAAATGCGGCTACATTATTTTTTAATCATCTTTATCTTTATCCCCACACTGGCCTTTGCTTTTGTCCCTCAGTATCAGCTCAACCCACCCACTGATTATGATTTTGAGGGAGAAGAGTTACATTACGCCCTTTATTGGGCTATATTTCATGTGGCCAATGCGAAGACACAGGTAAAACGTGCTACTTATCAGAACAGGCCGGTTTATAAATTTCAAGACAGTGTCTCTACGGCCGGCCTGCTGCTAATCTTCAAACGCATTCGTGATTGGGCACAGGTGTTCTGGGATGGAGAACGAAATATTCCTCTTTTTCTAGAAGAACACCAAGAAGAAGGCCACTATCAAAAGTCAAAAACCTACGTTTTTGATCACGAAAAAAAACAGGTCGTCTATACCAATCAAAATTTAAAAAAAGAAGAAAAGCAAATTGCCATTACCCCTATTATGGCAGAAATGTTTTGTGATACCCACAGTGCGGTATATTTCTTCAGAAAATACGGCCGTTTTCAGGTGGGAGAAACAACGGTATTTCCCATCTGCACCGGCAAAAGATTCGCCAATGTCCGTTTGAAAGTAGTGGCAAAGGAAAAAGTTAGAACACCCTTTGGTAAGATAGAGACCTTCAAAGTTGAACCCTCTTCAGAGCTGAATGTAAAAGGAGTATTTCGCCGTCAGGGAAGAGTATTTGTCTGGTTGACAACAAATAAAAGCCATTTACCGGTAATGGTCAAAGCAAAAGTAAAAATTGGCTCTGTTAAGGCCGTGCTGGTAGAAGCTAAAAGTAAATACTTACATTGGCAGAAGAAAAAATGAAGACAGAACCCCCCCTTATAGCCGATAGCAGTTCGTTGATTTTATTGACCAAAGCAGGACTACTTTTGCCTTTGTTAGAGAGTTTTCAGGTAATTATTTCTCCTGCTGTGGCTAAGGAAACTGCCAGTGATACCCATCCTGATGGTCAATTGTTTAAAACATATCTGCAAAAAGGACTTTGCCACATTAAATCTATAAACACATACCCGGCACTGACCTCCTCTTTATCGTGCTTTAATAGATTTGAAGCTCCGGGGCCGGTATAGCTCATGGGTAATTGATTATGTAGAAAGCTTATTAAACATTCAACTCTAAAAAATTGGGAGCGAGGGCAACTATGTATGCAGAAAGCAGACAAAAAGAACTGTTAGAGGAAACGCACTATTTCTTAAAGTTTATAAAAGCTCATCCGATCAAAAAACTCTCATTGGAAGAGATAAAGGCCATCATTGCAGAATTACGGGCAGTGATTACTTATCATGATTGGCGTTATTACGTCCTAAATGACCCAGTGATTTCAGATTATGAATACGACCTCCTGTTTCGGTATTTAAGAGACATAGAAGCACGTTTTCCCGAACTCATTACCCCCGATTCTCCTACCCAACGTGTCGCTAGCGATGTAACAAAGGTTTTTCCTGAAGTGCCCCATCTTTCTAAAATGCTATCTCTGGATAACGCCTATACACCCGAGGAACTCAAAGATTTTCACCGGAGAGTCACACAGGGTTTAGGGGTAAATGAAGTAGAATATACCTGTGAACCCAAATTTGACGGAGCAGGCATTGCTCTAGTCTACGAAGGAGATTATTTAAAAAGAGGTGCTACCCGCGGTGATGGTGCCAGGGGTGAAGATATTACCCCAAATATTAAGACTATTCGGTCCATACCGTTAAGGGCTCCTTTTTCCCAATTTGGTATTTATCAAATAGAAATTCGGGGAGAAGTTCTAATAGACAAGGAAACATTTCGTAAAATTAATCAGGAACGGCTGGAAGAAGGACTTCCTCCTTTTGCTAACCCTCGCAATGCCGCTGCTGGCTCTCTCAGGCTCCAGGATCCTCGTGAGGTAGCTAAGAAAAAACTAGATGCTTTCCTTTATCAAATTACTTATGCGGTAAATAAAAAAGGAGAAAATTTATTAGGTAACCATATCAAAAGCCACTTAGAAGCCATTTCTATCTTGCAACAGTGTGGTTTTAAAGTCAGTCAGGAAACCACCCTGTGCCAGAGTGTGGAAGAAGTAATTAACTTTTGTCAGAGCTGGGAAGGTAAACGGGAAACCTTTCCCTATGAAATAGACGGAGTGGTAGTCAAGGTCAACAATATTCAATTTCAGCAGCAATTGGGCGAAACCTCTCACCATCCCCGCTGGGCCATTGCCTTTAAATTTAAACCCAAACAGGCCACAACCAAATTGAGAAAGGTAGTATTTCAGGTAGGACGAGTAGGGTCTATTACCCCAGTAGGGGAACTGGAACCAGTAGAAGTAGGTGGTGTAACCATCAGCCGTGTTTCTCTTTTTAACGAAGACTTTGTCCGGGAAAAGGATATTCGCATTGGAGATACTGTTCTGGTAGAACGCGCCGGAGAAGTAATTCCTTATGTAGTTAAAGTGGTAAAAGAAGCACGCACAGGCGCAGAACATCCTATTGTTTTTCCTAAAACCTGCCCTTCCTGTGGTAGCCGGCTGGTGCGTTTGCCTGATGAGGCCGCCTGGCGTTGTCTTAACATGCGCTGTCCAGCTCAGCTCATAGAAAGATTAAAACATTTTGCCTCCAGGCGTGCCATGGACATTCAGGGATTAGGAGAAAGGACGGCAAGGGTGCTGGTTATCAGTGAGCTGGTGAAGGATGTAGGAGATATATACCTTCTTACAGAAGAAAAATTGCTTAAAGAATTGCCTAAACTCATGGAAGAAAAGGGATATTCACGTCCAACCTTCATTGGTGAACTTAATGCGAAAAAGCTACTGCAGGGTATTGAGAATAGTAAAAACCAACTCCTGCATCGCCTTATTTACGCCTTGGGTATCCGTTATGTTGGCTACACGACGGCCAACCTGCTGGCAGAAATGGTAAATTCTATTGATGAATTAATTAAAATACCCATCATAAAATTGGAAGAAACACCAGGAATCGGTCCCAAAATTGCTCAGAGTATCAAAGAATTCTTTGCATTACCAGAAAACTTAAAGGTCATTGAGAAGCTGAAGCAGGCCGGTGTGCGTATGGCCAAAACCGAAGTGAGCGGTCCCCTGACTGGTAAGGTCTTTGTTTTTACCGGTGCTCTTTCCACTATGCCCCGGGATGAAGCCAAAAGTAAAGTAGAGGCCCTGGGAGGTAAATGTGCAGATACTGTAAGTAAAAAAGTCACTCATGTTGTAGTTGGAGAAAATCCTGGTTCTAAATTGCAAAAGGCTCAAAGACTGGGACTGACCATTATTACCGAAGAAGAGTTTTTAAAAATGATTGGGGATAAACAATAAAAAACATTTTGCCTGTCTTTATTCTATCTATGGAACGGCTTAATCCTTCCAAGTTTTAGGAGTTTGTTCTTCTGGCGAGAGATAAAGCCGGGGCTTTATTACCTTTTCCTTCTTTTCAGGAAGTTTTAAATAGCGGCGAATAAACCAACTTTTCTTGGCTGCCTCTATCACTTCTACAGCCCCCTGGGAAGCTGTACGAAGATTATGAGTGATAACAGGAATGTCATCGGAGGCAGTTTTCATCTGTTTGCTTACATAAGAAAATTGGGTCAAGATGGTGTCAGCTTCCACTGTCCACTTGTCTAAACGATTAAGAAACGCCTGCATCTGTTGCAATAAGGCGGTGAGCTCGGTGGCTGCTTGTTGAGCTTGAGAAATTAAAGGAGGCACATCTACACTACATTTGTGCATAGAGTCTACAATTTCATTAACTTTTTCCATTGCCTCTCGGCCTTGCTGTATCGTAACCACCATCTCTTGGTAAAGTTCTTCTTTTTTAAGAAGAGCACCGATGGTGCCTTTTCCCTGAGCAATATCTTCGGTAATTTTTTCTATATTCCGAAATATCTGACGGTAGGTATTGTGTTCCCGACGAATTTCATCTGTAATTTTTGCTAAATTGCGGGCAATAACGGCAGCATTATCTAGTAATGGTTTTACGTGAGCGGCAATATCTTCTAAGCTGAATGGTTCTACCGAGTCAATGACGCTTTTTGCAGCCAAAACAGGAGCACTTGGCTCTCCTCCCACAACATCCACGGCCTTATCTCCCAAGATACCCACAGATACAATCTTGGCGTAACATCCCTGGCGAAATTGGTTATGGAATTTTTCTTCTATACGCATAGTAACTTCCACCCGTCCATCAGGTAAAAAATCACACTTGGCTACATGCCCTACCTGAAGGCCATAACGATACACAGGAGATTCTGGTGAAAGGCCAGCTACAGATTTGAACTGGGTTTTCAAAATAAAAGTTCTTTTAAAATATTGCCTTTCTTTGCCCAAAAACATAATAACCGTCCCTAAAAGAAGAATAGAAAAAACAAGAAAGGCAGCAGTTTTAATGATTAAAATCCATTTTTCTTTCATGTCTTACTCCTCAATCGGTCCTTGTGTTTTGCCTTCAAGAAATTGTCTCACATAGGGATTATCACTCTGTTTAAATTCCTCTACCGTGCCATGAGCAATAATTCGTCCTTGATAAAGCAACATCACCCTGTCAGCCACCTTGTAAGCACAATGTAAATCATGGGTCACAATAATAGAAGTAATTCCATGGGTACGCTGAAGCTTACGAATTAGCTCACTAATCATGGCACTCCGAATAGGATCCAGTCCACTTGTTGGTTCATCATAAAGGATTAAAGGTGGATTTAAAGCAATAGCCCGAGCTAAAGCAACTCGTTTTTGCATTCCTCCGGAAAGCTCAGCAGGATATTTTTCCTCAATTCCTTCCAACTGAATTGAGGCCAAAATTTCTTGAACTCGTTTACGCATTTCCCTTTCGGACAGATGAAGATGATGACGCATGGCAAAGGTAATATTTTCATAAACAGTCATGGAATCATAAAGCCCTCCTGCTTGAAACAAAAAGCCTGTTTTGAGCCTTACGGGATCCCAGTCTTTCTCTTTTTGAAAACGGTTAACCTCATAACCATGTATCCAGATCTCTCCCTTATCAGCCGGGATTAAACCAAGCAAAATTTGCAATAACACTGATTTGCCACTCCCACTCCCACCTAAGATGACCACTGTTTCCCCCGGATATACTTCCAGGTTGACCTCGGTTAGCACCTGAAGGGAACCAAAGGATTTAGCTAAATTTTTTACCTGAACAATTGGTTCCATGGTTAGGGATTAAGAAAAGAAAATTAGTAGTACTCTGGTTAAAATCACGTCTGAAAGCAAAATTGCCAGCGAAGCGGTTACTACGGCCATCGTCGTTACTTCTCCCACACTCTGGGTGCCGCGTTTGGCGTTGAAACCAAAATAAGTTGCAATAGAAGCAATAAGAAACCCAAAAAAAACAGCTTTAATCAAACCAGGAAAAAAGTCAATAAATTCCACAAATTGAGCGGTAACTTTGGCATACCAGCGTGCCGTGCTTAAACCCATGACTACACTAACAATCCCCCCTCCTATGATTCCTACCACATCCGCGATGACAGTCAACAAGGGTAAACAGATAATGCACGCCAATAGTCTGGGAACAACTAGATAATTTAGGGGTGAAATAGCACTAACTCTCAGGGCATCTATTTGCTGGGTTACTTTCATGGCCCCGATTTCGGCGGTGATTCCAGAGCCCGAGCGACCGGCGACAAGTAAGGCCGTAACCACTGGCCCCAATTCCCTTACCATAGATATTCCCACCAAAGCGGCTATATATTTTTGGGCCCCGAAGCGCTGTAAAGTAGCACCGGTTTGTAAACTTAATACCATACCCACCGCCATCGCCGCGGTGGCAATAAGAGGAATGCCTTCTGTACCGATGATATAAATTTGTTTCCAGAGCTCAGAAAAGAAAAATGGTCTTTTAAAAACGGCCTCTAAGCTACGAAGAGCAAATAAAAAAGGGTTAGAATACAATTTTCTACCCTCGTAGGTAGTTTAAACATACGGTGGCAATTGCCATGTAAATCAGAATTCCTGTCACGTCGTTGGCCGTGGTAACAAACGGCCCTGAAGCCACCGCCGGATCTACACCGATCTTACGCAGGAAAGCAGGCATAAGTGTTCCCATTACTACGGCCACACCCATGGCGCAAAACATGGCCAATCCTACAATAAGACCCAATGCTGAATGCCCATGCCATAAATAAGCAATCACTCCTACAATAGTTCCACATACTGTTGCCATTACCAAAGCCACTTTTATTTCTTTCAGGAGGTGATGTCTGAAATTTTGGAAAGTAACTTTCCCTGTTGCCAAACCACGTACCGAAATTGTAGAAGATTGCAGACCTAAATTACCTCCCATACCTGTAATCACAGGAATAAAGGTAACCAAAGCAATGGCATCAGTTAAAGTATGTTTAAAGAGCCACATGAGATAACCAGTAAGTAATCCACCAAAAAGATTTGTCACCAACCAGGGAAGTCTTATCTGGGCAATTTTTATGATATTGTCACCATAAACAACCTCTTCTACGTCTGTTCCAGCCAAACGGTAGAAGTCCTCTGAAGTCTCTTCTTCTATAACATCTATCACATCGTCAATCGTAATGCGGCCCAAAAGTACCCCATTTTTATTTACAACTGGGGCTGAAACCAAATCGTACTTCTGAAACTTCTTAGCCACTTCTTCCTGGTCTTCATCCACATATATAATGGCCTCTGGTTTCTCCATAAGCTGGGACAATCTGCTGTGGGGAGAAGAAAGGATAAGTTTATTAATGGGCACTACACCCACCAATTTTTTATTCCCGTTAATAATAAAGATATTATGATACTCCTCTTCTGTCTCATGGGCTAAGATACGTAGTCTTTCTATTGCTTCTTCTACAGTGATATCCGCTGACAGAGCCAAAACCTCCGTTTGCATCAATCCGCCAGCGCTTTCTTCAGGATACTTTAAGAGATGTCTGACCTCGGCTGAATCCTCAGGCGAAATGTTAGCCAACACCTCTTCAGCTTTTTCTTTAGGTAAGTCAGCAATAATATCTGTTGCCTCATCCGAGGGTAGGTCTTCAACGATATCTGCCAGACGGTCATGAGTGATATCTTTTAATATCGCCCGCCGGGATTCGTCAGAAAGTTCTACAATTACTTCAGAAGCTGTTTCCACATCTAATAAGGAAAAAATGCGTTTCTTATCTTCTGCATCGTGCAAATTATTAATAAGTTCGGCTATATCTGCTGGATGTAAAGTGCTTAATAATTCAAGAATGCTCTTTTCCCTCTTTTTACTCAGCAGTTCCTTTACTTGTTTTTTTAGGATTTTGTAATCCAACATTATCTCCTTATCAGGATTAAGAGGGCCACACCATAATAATATTTATCTAGAACAAGAGCAACCCTAAAAATGGTTTTAACACTACAACATAATCTTCTAAAGGATGATAAAGACACCATTAAAAGCCCCAAAAATACCTTTTATCTTCTATATCAGCTCTTTAGGAAAGACAAACTTGACTTTTTTATAGCAATAAGTAAAGTCAATAGATAATTGCAAGCAGTATTTGGGTAAAAAAATGAATTCTTCAAATCAAAAATTACATCCAATTCAAACATTGGCCCTTTTTGTAGGTCCCTTGTTAAGTCTTATTATCATCCTTTTTTTTGATTTGGAGCCCGGCCATCCAGAAGTGACCCGCACAGCGGCAGTGGCTTTTTTAATGGCAGTATGGTGGATTACCGAAGCTGTCCCTCTGGCCGTTACCGCGCTTTTACCTGTTGCTCTTTTCCCTCTTCTTGGAGTTATGAAAGGAAAAATAGTAGCTTCTTTTTATTTCAATAATATTATCTTTCTCTTTATTGGCGGCTTTATTCTAGCTCTGGCCATGCAACGCTGGCAATTACACAAAAGGATTGCCTTAAAGATTATTCTTGCTATTGGTATAAGTCCCAAGCGCATCATTTTGGGATTTATGGGAGCCACAGCCTTTCTTTCTATGTGGATTTCCAATACGGCGACAACGATGATTATGGTGTCTATTGCTATGGCCATTATTTTAAAACTGGAAGAAAATTTCGACCCAGCCATGGTTAGCCGCTTTGCTACGGGTATGCTTTTAAGCATTGCTTATGCTGCTTCTATAGGTGGCATGGCTACATTAATAGGCACTCCCCCTAATCTGGCCTTTGCCAAAATTTTCTCCATTTCTTTCCCTCACGCCCCTGAAGTATCATTCGCCCGTTGGATGATCTTTGCCCTGCCCGTATCCCTTGTCTTTCTTCTCTGCACCTGGGGTCTGTTGAGCTTTTTATTTGCTAGAAGCACCAAATTTATAGGCAACTCGGATGTGTTTAAAAACGAATATCAAAAGCTGGGAAAGATGGGATTTGAAGAATGGGTTGTCTTATTAGACTTTATGTGTGTTTGTTTGTTATGGCTCTTTCGTAAAGATATTACCATTGGCGCATTACATATAAAAGGTTGGTCTTCTCTTTTCCCTCAACCCAAGTTTATAGACGATGGCACAGTAGCAATTGCCTTCGCCATTCCTCTTTTCTTTATCCCGGCAAGGAAGGTTAAAGAAATGATCATGGATTGGGAAACTGCTTCCAGACTTCCTTGGGGGATTGTTTTACTCTTTGGGGGTGGATTTGCTCTAGCAGCGGGTTTTAAAGAATCTGGACTTTCGGTATGGATTGGGAAACAATTAACAGGTCTATCACGGCTTCATGTTCTATTCATTGTGGCTGCTATCTGCACGATAATGACTTTCCTAACCGAATTAACTTCCAATACAGCCACCACACAAACGATTTTACCTATTCTGGCTTCAGTCAGTTTGGCCATAAAGATGAATCCCCTTGTATTAATGATACCGGCAACCCTTTCTGCCTCTTGTGCCTTTATGCTACCGGTTGCCACTCCACCCAATGCCATTATCTTCGGCACACAGCGCTTACGTGTTTATGATATGGCTAAAACAGGTATTATCTTGAATATATTAGGTATAATTTTAATTACAGCGGCCATCTTCCTGTGGGGAAAGTTGGCCCTGGGAATAAACTTAGCTCAATTTCCCCTTTGGGTATCAAGTCAATAATAAGATTACAACAAAACTTTTACATACGCTTTTTTTCGCAGTTGTTCTAACCAGCGTTTATATCTCTCTTCAACCTTTTGCCGATAGAGCACCTGATATATATCTTTCTTTACTTCTGCAAATGGTTTGTCCAGTACCTGTCTTTTTTCTACCAGTTGAACAAGCTGGTATCCTACTTCTGTCTTTAGCCAAGGAGAGAACTCGCCCGGTTTTAATTTTGCTAACGCCATTTTAATTTCCGGAGCCAAATCTTTTTCTTTAATCCAACCCAGGTCTCCACCTTCTTTAGCCGTAGGGGCCTGAGAGTACTCCTGGGCGAGGACGGAAAAGGACACTCCGCTTTGAAGTTGTCTAAGAATTTCTGTCTGTATCTGCTTTATCTTTTCTTCCTCTTCAGGTGTTTCCGGTAAAGAGAGCAAAATATGGCACAGGTGAAACTCGGTATAACCTTTGTATTGATTCTGATGTTCCTTATAATAGCGCATCATTTCATCTTCCGTCACTGTTACTTTTCCTTGAACCTCCAAACTAATTAATTTGCTTTTAATGATTTGTTCTTTAAGCCAGTTTTTGTATTCTTCATAGGAAAGCCCCCCTTTAGCCAAGTCTGCTTTCAGCTGTTCCAGTGTAATCCTGTTTTGTTTCAAAATATCTTGAACTGCCTTTTCCACTTCTTCGTCCTTTACTTCTATGCCAAGCCTTCTTGCCTGTTGGGCAGCTAAACGAGTATTAATCAACTCTTCCAACACCTTTCTTTCCACTTCAGGAGGAGGGTCAGACAAATGAGTTAATTGTCTAGCAACCTCTTTTAGCTCTGAAAGAGTAATAACTTCATCATTAACTATAGCGACAATTTTATCCAACAACTGACTGAAAACAGGAGCAGTTTTAAGACAGGAAATTAAAATTAATATTAAAAATAAAAACACATACCTTTTCACAATTCATCCTCCACAAAATTTTTAGTAATAATAATCTCTCCTGCTTTTTAGAACAAGCCCCCATAGGCAATTACCGCATTCTGTAGAAATCGGCTTTGCTGAATGTGGTAACTTCAACCTCCCGCTTTTACAAGGAGTTGATTTTTCCCCAAAATTAGGTTATAAGCACTTTGTTTATTGGCTTTAATAAAAGGCATATTCTCTCTCATTTTTTAACCTTGCCAAAGCTCTGTTTTTAAAGAGGCGTTAAGTGGATATAGCTGTTCCTAAATATTTGCAACAGTTGAAACCTTATGTCGCAGGCAAACCTATTGCTGAAGTTCAAGCCCAATATGGTATTTCTTCTCCCACCAAATTGGCTTCAAATGAAAACCCCCTTGGCCCTTCACCAAAGGCAATAGAAGCCATCAGCAAAGCATTAAAGGATATTCATCGCTACCCTGATAGTCACTGCTTGAGCCTACGCCGTAAACTTGCCACTTATTTACAGATAGAAGAGCGGCAAATCGTCCTAGGTAATGGTTCAGATGAAATAATGGCCTTAATTGGTCAGGCCCTTTTGTTGCCTGAAGAAGAAGTTATCACTCCATACCCGGCCTTTTCTATTTACGAAAAAGTGGCAGTTATGGCTCAAGCCCGTTTGTTCAAAGTTCCTTTGAAAGAGCTAAAAATAGACTTAAAAAAAATCAGAGAAAAAGTAAGCTCCAAGACAAAACTCATTTTTCTTACCAATCCTCATAACCCAACAGGTAGCTTTTTAGAAAAAGAGGAATTGGTAGTTTTTTTAAAAAACCTCCCTAGCTCGGTGCTAGTCGTGCTGGATGAAGCTTATATAGATTTTGTTCAACCCCAAAGGCGTTTTAACAGTATAGCCCTTTTGGAAAACTTCCCTAATCTCATCATTCTCCGCACCTTTTCTAAAGCCTATGGACTTGCTGGCCTTCGGATAGGTTATGGTATCCTCACACCTGAGCTAGCCAGATTTTTAGAAACAGTGCGGTATCCTTTTAATGTCAATGCTTTGGCTCAAATAGGGGCCACAGCCGCTTTAGACGATAAGGATTTTTTAGAAAAAACTCAACATACCATCTGGGAAGGAAGGCAGTTTTTAACTGCGGCTTTGACAAGTCTAGGCGTAAAAGTATATCCGAGTGAAGCAAATTTTCTTTTAATTTATGTGGGTAAAAAAGCAAAAAAGATTTATGAGGACTTGCTTAAAAAGGGAATTATTGTTAGACCTATGGTAAGCTATGCTCTCGCAGACTATTTGAGAATAAGTATAGGGAAGCCAGAGGAAAATCAGGCTTTTATTGAGACCTTTAAAGAAATATGGCAGAAATAGTAATTACCATTGATGGACCCGCTGGGGTGGGAAAAACGACGGTAGCCAAACATTTAGCAAATAGATTGGGGTTTACATACGTTGATACTGGAGCTATGTATAGGGCCTTAGCCCTAATTGCACAAGAAATAAATGTTACCCCTGAGCATGAAGAAATGTTGGGCAAATTGGCCCGAGAGTTACCCCTCTCTTTCAAACAGGACGGTATGAAATTTTCAGTATTTCTTGACGGCAGGGATGTTTCTGAAGAGATTCGGAGTCCTCAAATTGGTATGCTTGCATCAACTATCTCAAAATTGTTAATAGTAAGAAAAGGTTTGTGGGAGTTGCAAAGAAAACTGGCTCAAGCAGCACCAAAGGCCATTTTTGAAGGTCGGGATATGGGCACAGTTGTGTTTCCTGACGCGGTGGCAAAGTTTTTTTTAACTGCCTCCCCTGAAGTAAGAGCAAAAAGAAGATGGAAACAGCTTATCACATCCGGAAAGGAAGTTACTTATGAGGAAATATATCGTAGTCTTTTAGAAAGAGACAAACAAGATATGGAAAGAGAAATTGCACCTTTAAAACCTGCTCCCGATGCCATTGTTATTGACACTAGCAATTTGGGAATAGAAAGTGTAGTAAACAAAATGTATCAACATATTTTAAATAAAGTGGGAGGAGTAAGTAATGGATAAACTGGCAGAGAAAAATTCGACAGTAGAGCAAAAAGACGAGGACATCTCTCAAGTCTCTGAAGAACCAAATGCAAACGCCTTAATGGATTTATACCAGGAAAGTATAAAGGAATTACAACCAGGAGAAATAGTCCAAGGAAAGGTTGTATATATTGGGAAAGACCATGTGATGGTAGATATAGGATTTAAATCAGAAGGAGCTATTCCTAAAAACGAGTTTACTGACTTAAACGGAAAATTAACAATAAAAGAAGGTGATGAAGTAGAGGTTTTATTTCAAGGCGTAAATGAAATAGATGGCGGTGTTTCGCTCTCCAGGACCAAAGCAGTGCGGATTCGAACCTGGGAAAAGGTAGAAAGGCTTTATGAAAAAGGCGGTTCTATTTATGGCAAAATTGTAGCAAGAGTAAAAGGCGGTTTTTCAGTAGATATTGGTGTACCTGCCTTTCTACCTGGTTCGCAAGTTGATATTAAACCCGTCCGTGATTATGACAGTTTTGTAGGAAAGGGGTTTTCTTTTAAAATCATTAACTATAATCGCAAGCTTCATAATGTAATCCTTTCCCGACGCCAATTCTTGGAGGAAGAAAAACAAAGGCAAAAACAACAAACCTTGGCCAGACTTAAAGAGGGTGCCATTGTCTATGGTCGGGTGAAAAATATTACTGATTACGGTGTGTTTGTTGATCTCGGTGGGATAGATGGTCTTTTGCATATTACAGATATCTCCTGGGGGAAGGTAAAGCATCCAGCTGATTTGTTTGAAATTGGAGATGAAATTAAGGTAAAAGTAATTAAATTTGACCGGGAAAAGGAAAAGATTTCTTTAGGAATAAAACAGTTAACGCCTGATCCTTGGGAAAATATATCTGAAAAATACCCTATTGGCAGTCGAGTTAAGGGAAGAGTAACAAATTTAGCTGATTATGGTGCCTTTGTGCAGATTGAGGAAGGGGTGGAAGGTCTCATCCACATTTCGGAAATGACCTGGTCTAAACGATTGAAGCATCCTTCTGAAGTATTATCTGTAGGAGACATTGTAGAAGCAGTGGTGTTAAACGCAGATAGGAAAAAGCGGCGATTGTCTCTAGGGTTAAAACAAGTTGGTCCTGATCCTTGGGAAATTATCATGGAAAAATACCCTGTAGGGAGTGTAATTGAAGGGAAAATAAAAAGTCTTACTGACTTTGGTATCTTTGTAGAAGTAATAGAAGGCATTGATGGGCTTGTGCATATTTCTGACATCTCTTGGATAAAAAGAATCAAGCACCCTAAAGAACTTTATAAAAAGGGAGAGGTAATTAAAGCCAAGGTGTTGTCCATTGATAAAGAAGCAGGAAAGATAGCCCTAGGTATTAAACAGCTTACACCCGATCCCTGGCAACAAATACCAGAAAAATTTCCTGTAGGTAGCACCGTCACGGGCAAAATTACCCATATTACTGATTTTGGGCTTTTTGTAGAAGTAGAAGAAGGCATTGAAGGTTTAATCCACATTTCTGAAGTAAGTCGGGAAAAGGTAAAAAATCTTGCTGATAGATTTAAAATAGGCGATGAAGTAAAGGCTAAAGTCATCCGAACGAATCCAGAAGAAAGAAAGCTGGGACTTTCCATCAAACAACTGGAAGAAGAAGAGGAAAAATCTACATGGCATAAATATTCTTCGGGACATAGGGGTATGTTGAAATTGGGAGATTTGATTAAAACAAAGATGGGGTAAGCATTTAGTAGATAGGCGATGAATGACTAATTTGCTAAACTTCAATTCATTTATCACCCATCGCTATACTTAAAATTGAGAAACTTATAAGTATGTGGATTCGGTTGATTACGGGGTTACTGGTGATTTTTTTTGCTGGAAGGAGATATCCTTTATATGGGCGTCTCTTTCTGGGAATGAGCAATCTAAAAACGGAATGGTCACGAACTCTCATCTGGCATATAATTAATGCCTTTCCTGAATGTTGCGTGATTCTATTGAGTATTACTGTCACACATAATGCAGCTTTAAGTCTAGGAGGAATATTGGGAGCTGTCTTATTGAATTTTTTCATCTTAGCTTGTTTTTTGCTCTTTAAAAAAGAGCACGAAAATTCTACTCAAGTAAATATTTTCCCCACTCTCCTTATTGCTGCCTTCAGCCTATTGTTGAGTCTTTCTTTGTGGTTAAAAACTGGCGCAGGGTTTTTAAACGTTGGGTGGGCTAGTATTTTCATGTTGGCAGGTTATATTGTCTACTTGAAGTTTCTCCCTTTAAAAACAGAAGAAATTTCACAAGAAACAGATTTAGAAATTACTCCTTTTATTCTCTCTCTGCGTTTTTTTGTGGCCAGTTTACTAATTTTTGCAGGAGCAGGGCAATTAGTTTACTCATGTAAAGAAATTATTGCCTATTTTCAGCTTCCAAGCACGTTAGTGGGTGCACTGGTTTTGGGCCCAGTTGCATGTTTGCCTAAATATTCATCTTTATTCACCCAAAACAAAACAGCTTCGTTTCAGGTAAAAAGTATTTTAGTGGCGAATATCTTTACCCTAGGACTGCTTACATTCATGGTTGACTTTTTTTATTTACAGGCAACGGTATATACTCAAGCCACACAGGCTCAATTTTATTTAAGTTTGGCTGTTTTAAGCCTTTCTCTCTGCACTTTGGGTATTTTTTTATGGACAAAGTACAAAAAGATATTGAGTGGTATTATCATTTTAGGATATTTAACAAGTATAAT
>JAGHCL010000196.1 GCA_021160485.1 Candidatus Desulfofervidaceae bacterium | reverse complement strand
CTGTAAACTCATAACCATGGAGTTGGTAACTAGTTTAAAGATTGCCACCATTTTCTTGCTTTTGGGACTTTCTGCTATTTTTTCTGGATCAGAAACAGCATTTTTTTCCTTGAGCCGGTATCAGATTTTAAAACTTAAAGAATCACACCAGGGCAGGTTAGTAGCTTCTTTACTAGAATGCCCTGCCCGATTACTCATTTCTATTTTGGTAGGCAATGAAACGGTCAATATTATCGCCTCGGCCTTAGCAACCTCGGTTGTAATTTCCCTTTATGGAGAGAGGGGAAAGTGGATCACCGTGGCTATTATGACCCCCTTGCTTCTTCTTTGTGGAGAAGTTGTCCCTAAGGCCATTGCTTTTGTGAGAACCACGAGTTTTTGTCTTAAGACAGCACCCTTTATTGCTCTCTTTGTCCGTATTATTACTCCTATTCGGGGTATTATTAGAATAGTTATTAACGTAGTTCTGGCTCCCTTTCCTGCTCCTTATGAGGCAAAAACAAGTTTTTTTGACGACCGCTTCTTTCAACTGTTAGAATATGGCCATGAAAAGGGCGATTTAAAGGCTATTGAAAAGGAATTTATTATTAATTTTATCCGTTTTCGGGAAAAAACTGTATCTGAAATCATGGTTCCCCGTCCTGATATCCTTGCATTTTCTCTTAGAACAGAAATAGAAACGGTAAAGTCATTACTTCGGGTTAATCGTTTTTCCCGAATTCCCATTTATGAGAACAATCTAGATAACATCATCGGTATTCTTCCTACCAAAATGCTGCTTGAAAATAAAAAGGCAGCTAGAATAGCTGACCTTAAAGATAAACTTCTCCCTCCCTATTTTGTGCCTTTAACCAAAAAGGCAGATGATTTATTGTGGGAGTTACAAAAACAAAGGGTTAATATGGCTATTGTGGTCAATGAATATGGAGCTGTAGCCGGGCTTATTACAATAGAGGACCTTTTAGAAGAGCTATTTGGAGAAATTTACGATGAGTATGATATCCCACAACGTTGGTATCAACAAGTGGGGCCAAATAGATACCGTGTTTTGGCCCAAATGTCTTTAAGTGATTTTAACTACATCTTTAAGACCAATTTAAAATCAGAAGAAGACACTTTAGGAGGTATTATTCTCAGCACCCTTGGATACTTACCTCAAAAGGGAGAAGTGGTCCAAATTGGGGAGTTCAAGTTCACCATTACCAATATTAAAGGCAAAAGGATTATAGAAGTAGAAGTGGAAAAAATAAAACAATGAGCCTAACTATTAGTGTTATTACATTTTTTATCTTACTTTTTTTTGAAGGCTTCTTTTCTGGCTCTGAAATTGCCATTGTTTCATCTGACCCCAAATATATTAGAGGCAAAGGGGCTAAACAGGTTTTAAAATACCTGGAAAATCCGGAGTCCTTCCTTGCCGTTACCCTTCTAGGCACTAATTTAAGTGTTATCACCAATACCGCCCTGACAACAGCCTTGCTGTTGCATCACTTTGGGAGTGCAGGAGAAGTTATGTCTATCTTTTGCCTCCCACCAATTTTGCTAATCTTTGGAGAAGTAGTTCCCAAAACTATCTGCCGTAGATACGCTAATTATGTTGCGCCTAAACTGGCTTATGGACTAAAAATAGTCACGGTCTTTTTAAGCCCCCTCGTGTTTATTCTTGCAAACCTGACTAAAGGTATACTTAAGGTAGTTGGGGCGAAAAATATCATGGAAAAACACCCCTTTTTTACCAGAGAGGAATTAAGGTTTCTCATTCAAAAAAATGCACTGGAAATAAATCTAAGTCCGAAAGAACGAAAAATTCTTGCTCGCCTTTTTACCTTCACTGAAACCGACGTCAAAAGTGCTATGATTCCGCTGGTAGAAGTAGTTTCTATTGCTGATACAGCTACCGTCAGTGAAGCAATAAAGGTTTTCTCCCAATGTCACCATAGCCGCCTGCCTGTATACAAAGAACGGGTAGACAATATCATAGGTATTATTCATTATTTTGACTTTATCGAAGCAGACCCACAAAAAAGCATAAAAGACTACATCAAACCTGCTTATTTTGTTCCAGAGACTAAACCTGTGCACTTGTTATTAAAAGAAATGCAACAACGAAAACAACCTCTGGCGATTGTGGTAGACGAATATGGCGGTGCGGTTGGTATTGTGAGCATTGAAGATCTGCTGGAAGAAATAACAGGAGAAATCAGGGATGAATATGAACAAACGCCAATATTTTTCCAAAAACTGGATGAAGGTAGATACTTAATTAAAGCCCGAATGGAAATAGACGAAATTAATGAAAAACTTCCCTTTACCTTACCTAAAGGAGATTATGAGACTCTAAACGGCTTTATCCTGTCTCACCTGGGACGTATTCCCAAAACAGGTGAAAAATTCCGCTATAAAAACATCACCTTTATCATTCGAAAGGCCCAACCTCAATATGTGGAAGAAGTAGAGGTGGTGTTGTAAAAATAAAGCTGAGCTAGGGAGACTGGCTTTATCAAAGTTTCCTTGCCTGCTTTTTTTTCGTGTGTTAATATAATACTTGTGTTAGGAGATAGAGATGAATATTTTATGCGTCTTGCCCTTCAAGCGGCTTTAAAGGCAGAAGAAGCGGGAGAAGTGCCTGTGGGTGCGGTTTTGGTAAAGGGAAATGAGGTTTTGAGTATAGCTCACAATGAAGTAATTACTCGTTTAGACCCAACAGCCCATGCAGAGATTTTGGCTTTACAGGCAGGTGCAAAGCTGATTGGGAATTACCGCTTGCTAGACACAGAGCTTTATGTTACCATTGAGCCGTGTTTGATGTGTGCTGGAGCCCTTATCCATGCGCGGGTAAAACGGTTGGTCTTTGGGGCCCATGAGCCTAAAATGGGGGCCTTTGGTTCTCTTTACGATTTGAGTAAAGACGAGCGGTTAAATCACCGTTTAGAAGTAGAGAGTGGTGTGCTGGCGCAGGAAGCGCAAGCGCTAATGCAGAGTTTTTTTAAACGGCGGAGAGGTACCGAAGAGGACGTAACGGGGGCGACTCGAAATCGCCTTGTCCCGTGATGAGCGGGGCACGTGGGTTCGAATCCCACCCTCTCCGCCAGAAAAGGGAATGCAGACGGAGAGATGCCCGAGCGGCCGAAGGGGCACGACTGGAAATCGTGTGTGCGTCTAAACCGGCGCACCGTGGGTTCGAATCCCACTCTCTCCGCCAGCAATCAATAAGTTGGTAGCCGGGTCCTGCGCAACGGAAGCCTGCGAACTCCGCCAGGCCCGGAAGGGAGCAACGGTAAGTGGGTCCTTCCGTGTGTTGCAGGTAGCCTGGCTGCCAACCTTAAATATTTACGGCCGGCTTACCGGCCGTTTCTTTATTTGAGTTATGTCTTACTTAGTCTTAGCAAGAAAATGGCGACCACAGTCCTTTGCCGAAGTTGTCGGCCAAGAGCACGTTACCCAAACTTTGCAAAATGCCATTAAGCACAATCGTATTCCTCATGCCTTGCTTTTTTGTGGACCTAGAGGAGTGGGTAAAACTACTGTTGCCCGTCTTCTGGCTAAATCGCTAAATTGTGAAAAAGGACCGACTCCAGAGCCCTGTAATCAATGTGTTTCTTGTCGGGAAGTGACTCAAGGGACTTCCTTAGATGTCTATGAGATGGATGGAGCATCTAACAGGGGTATTGATGAGATTAGAGAGATTAGGGAAAATGTGAAATATGTTCCTTCTCGTGGACGGTATAAAGTTTATATCATTGATGAAGTCCACATGTTGACCAAAGAGGCATTTAATGCCTTACTCAAGACCCTAGAAGAACCTCCCTCTCATGTCGTTTTTATTTTTGCTACCACCGAACCTCATAAAATTCCGCCTACTATTGTTTCTCGCTGTCAGCGATTTGTTTTCAGACGTATTGGGGCTCCACTTTTATATCAAAGACTTGAATTTATTGCCAAGCAAGAAAAGATAGAAATTGCAGACGATGCTATCTGGCTGATTGTGCGAGCTGCTGCCGGTGGATTGCGTGATGCCTTGAGTTTACTTGATCAGGTAATTTCCTTTTCTCCTCCACCCATTCAGGCTGATCATGTCCGAGCCATTCTTGGTTTATTTGATACCAAGTTGATTATTGATGTAATGCAGGCCGTTTTAAATCAAAATCTCAAGCAAGTTATGGAAATTGTTGCTCAAATTTCTGAGGAAGGCGAAGATATTAAAGAGTTCTATAATCAATTAGTTGCCTACTGGCGTCATCTGGTTATGCTTAAACTGGATCCAGAAACTTCTTTGGTGGATTTACCGGATTATGAACTGGAACGATTAAAAAAACTGTCCAAATTGTCTACTTTATCTCACTTAGAGCAAATGTTTAGTATATTGCTTAATGAAGAGCCCTTTCTTCGCACTACTACTCAACCCCGATTTGTGTTGGAAGCCCTGCTGATTAGATTGACAGAATTTGCTCGTATTGTTCCCATTGAGGTAATTTTGAAAAGATTGGGCTCTTTGAACCCAGGGGTTCCACTGGTTAAAAATGTGCCAGAAAAGGAGGAATTGGAAGAGCAGAAAACACAATTGGTAGAGGAAACAGAGAGAAGACCACAGCCAGTAAGACCGCAGGGAGATTTCCCTAATGCTTTAAGAGAAAAACTTGTAAAAACGTTGAGAAAAGGGAGTCCTATTTTAGCAGCAGTATTAGAAAACGCAGGATTGGAGCTAAAAGATGGAAGATTAGCTGTAAGTTTGCCCAAATTCCACGCTGAACTAATTCAGGAAAAGAAGCTATGGCAAGTATTCAAAAAATGTTGTGTAGAAACTCTGGGAGATAATTGTAAAATCAGCATTAAGACAGACGACGGGAATAACAGCGGAATTGGGAATAGCAGAGATAGTGTAAATAATCAATTTGATTTATTGAGGGAAGTATTAAAAATATTTGGAGGAGAAGTGATAAATTCTTCTAAATTTGTAAAGGAGGAATAAACTATGGATATTAATCAGTTAATGAAGCAGGCGAAAAAGATGCAAGCTAAAATGGCCGAAATGCAGGCAGAATTGGCCAAAAAAACGGTAGAGTCATCTGTTGGTGGTGGAATGGTAAAGGTAGTAGCCAATGGCCGGCAGGAAGTTATTTCTATTAAGATAGACCCAGAGGTGGTCAATCCAGAAGATGTGGAAATGCTTGAAGATCTTATTTTATCCGCAGTCAATGATGCTTTAAGAAGGGCTCAGGAAATGGTGTCTGAGGAGATGAAAAAACTTACCGGAGGTCTAAAAATTCCAGGTTTATTTTAGGGGTAAGGTTGACAAAGTAGAAGTTTTTTTGTTATAAGCTCTTCTATCTTTCTTTTTGAGGTCAAAGTAATGTTTGGTTGGCAGGGTAAGGCATTAAGAGTTGATTTAGGTAAGGGAGAAGTAGTTAGCGAGGAAATTAAATCTGAGATTTATTTGAATTTTCTAGGTGGAAAGGGATTGGGGATAAATATCCTTTCCTCTGAAGTTGCTCCTGACACAGATCCGCTTTCACCTGAAAATAAAATTATCATTGCCACAGGTCCTCTTACAGGTACGGGTGCAAGTAGTGCCTCAGTCTGTGCTGTTGTAACAAAATCTGCTTTAACTAATACTCTTATTAGTGCTCAGGCAAAGCTCTATTTTGGAGCAGAGCTGAAAGCGGCTGGATACGATGCAATTATTGTTGAGGGTAAAGCCGAAAAGCCGGTAGTATTATTTATTAAAAACGATGAGGTCTCGCTTTTACCTGCTGAACACCTGATTGGGCAAAATACAGATGCAGTGGAAACTTTAATTAAGCTTTCTATCCATGACCCTTGGGAGGCCCGGGAGTTTCGGATTTTGTCTATTGGCCCGGCTGGAGAGAAACACTTTCCTATTGCAGCTTGGTCACTGACGGATTCCTTATTCCTAATAGTGTGGGGATTGGAGCTGTTTTTGGAAGTAAAAATTTGAAAGCTATTGCTGTTAGAGGGACAAAGGATGTTTTTCTCCATGATGGTAAGGTCTTTGTTGAAAGGGTATTAGAGTCTGCTAAAGATTTTTCCCAAAACGATAAGTTAAAGACCTTTTCTAATCTTTCAACCTATCTTTCTTTTGAGACCCTTTTGAAGGCTAATGGAATTCCTTGTTGCTATTTTACAAAACCTTATCAGGTTAATCTTTCTCTTTCAGAGATAAAAAATTTGTGGGAGCGGGAAAGAGGTTGCTTTTCTTGCCCAGTGGCTTGTTTAAAGGCTACGCAGAAGGGGAAGTTTCTACCAGAAATAGATGCTTTAACGGCATTGGGTCCATTATGCGGAATTCATGATGTTTCAGCCATTTTTGATGCTTATGATCTTTGTGTTAAAACAGGATTGGATCCGGTAGAGACAGGAACCACTTTAGCATGTTTGATGAAATTAGGAGAGGAAGGGGTATTAGAAAAAGAAAACTTAGAGATAGAACCCAAGTTTGGAGATAAAGAGGCATTACTCAAATTATTGGCTTTTATAGGGAAAGGCGAAAAAGGGAGTAGCACTTTAGGTAAAGGAGCCTACCAGTTAAGTCAACATCTGCAGAAGCCCGATTTATTCATGGGTGTAAAGGGGCGGAGTATATGTTTTGATGTAACCAATCTTCCCTACCTGGGATTACAATATGCAACATCTAACACTGGGTTTACCTATCTGAGCGGACCTACTTTCTTAGATAAAGGGCTTAAAAGAGAAGAAATTCCAGGCAAGGTAAAATTAGTTCAGGATAAAACAGCTGCTTTAGAAGCAATGGGAATTTGCCCATATGTGACAGATGGATTTGCTTTAGATGTTTTTCTCTCCATGTTCCAGGCTGCTACTGGGATAGAATTAGAAGAGGCAGATTTATTGAAGATTGGAGAGGCCATTTGTAATCTTGAACGAGAGTTTGCTCAAAAAGCCGGGGTGGACTTGGGGACTGGCACTCTTCCAGAGAAAATAAGCCCTTCTGGGTTTAAAGAATTGATAGATAAGTATTATCAATTAAGAGGATGGAAATAAATGTATAGAATAAAGGTTGATCACACAAAGTGCACAGGGTGTAGGTATTGTGAGCTTGCTTGTTCTTTAAATCATTTAACTACTGCTTTAAATCCTAAAAAAGCTAGGATTCGGGTTTTAAGAGAAAAGGATAGATTTTTCCCTGTAATTTCAGGGCCGTGTACAGAGGCAGCGTGTAATATTAAAATAGACATCGTAATTGGTGACAGGACTTACGATTTCTGCAATTTATGTAGAGCGGTATGTCCTTATAAAGAGGTTTTTAAAGACCCCAAGACAGAAACGCCTCTTCAGTGTGATTTTTGTGGGATAGATGCACCAGGGCCAGCATGTGTGAAGTGGTGTCCAAGTGGAGCGCTGGTGTTAGAAGAAGTACCTGCTTATTATTAAGGTTGAAGCTATGTAGGGATAAAGAAGAATGGTAGAGCTGGAAAGTTATATGCCTCCTGTGGGTTCGGTAATGGTAGTGGGCGCTGGAATTGCTGGTATCCAGGCCTCGCTAGACTTGGCAGACGCTGGTTTTAAGGTATTCCTAGTAGAGAAGGGACCTTCTATTGGCGGTAAAATGGCCCAGTTAGATAAGACCTTTCCTACTAATGATTGTTCTATGTGCATTCTTTCTCCCAAGCTTTCTGAGTGTGGTCGTAACGTCAACATTGATATTATTACCCTGGCTACAGTTAAATCAATTTCTGGCAGCCCGGGAAGATTTAAAGTCGTGCTTCACAAAGAGCCTCGCTATGTGGATGAGAGTAAGTGCACTAACTGTGGCCTTTGTAGCCAGTATTGTCCTACTTTAGTTCCTGATAATTATAACGAAGGTCTGGCTTATACCAAGTGTATTCATCTTCCCTTTACTCAGGCCATTCCGGCTGTTCCTTTTGTAGAGCCTGATGCCTGTCTTTATCTTAAAGAGCAAATGTGCCAGATTTGTACTCTGGCTTGCAATTATGGCGCTATAGATTTTAAACAAAAGCCTGAGGATATAGAGTTAGAAGTAGGAGCCGTTATTCTTGCTCCTGGTTACGAAATATTTGATGCACGTCTACGGGGTGAATTTGGTTACGGCCGCTACGCCAATGTAATTACTGCCCTAGAATTTGAGAGATTAATTTCTGCTAGTGGGCCTTATTTTGGACATGTAAAGCGTCCTTCTGACCGGAAAGAGCCAAAACGGATTGCTTGGATTCAATGCGTGGGGTCAAGAGACAGGGCGTTGAAACGAGGCTATTGTTCTTCAGTTTGTTGTATGTATGCGACAAAAGAGGCTATTTTGGCAAAAGAACATATACCGGATTTAGAAGCTACGATTTTCTTTATTGATGTCCGTGCCTTTGGCAAAGGATATGAACAATATTACGAAAGGGCCAAAGAGCAATACGGAGTTAAATATATTAAAAGCCATATTTCTACTGTCAAAGAAGACCCAAATACCAAGAATCTTATCATTACTTACTTGGATGAAAGTGGAGAAAAGAAAGAAGCTGAATTTGAATTGGTTGTGCTTTCGGTAGGTATTGGGGCGTCACCAGAAATAGAAAAACTGGCACAGGCCCTGGGAGTTGAGTTGAACCATTATCGTTTCTGTCAGACAGGGCCGTTTACGCCGGTAGAGACAAATAAATCTGGTATTTACGTCTGCGGCGCTGCTAGTGCACCTAAAGATATTCCTGAATCAGTAATGGAGGCGAGTGGAGCTGCGGCTGCCGCTGAATCATTGCTTGCTAAGAGTCGGTTTACTTTAACTCGGACCAAAGAAATACCTCCTGAAAGGGACGTTTCACAGGAAGAGCCGAAAATTGGCGTCTTTGTCTGTCACTGTGGTACCAATATTGGAGGGGTCCTGAATGTTCCTAAACTGGTGGAATATGTCAAGACTTTGCCCCATGTAGAATATGCAACCAATGTTCTTTATGCCTGTTCGGCTGACACCCAGGAGGTAATAAAGAAAGCCATTCAGGATTATGGTCTTAACCGTTTGGTAGTCTGTGCCTGCACCCCTCGGTCGCATTTGCCCCTTTTTCAAGAAGTGACCCAAGAAGCGGGTTTAAACCCCTATTTAGTAGAGATGGCCAATATTCGTGAGCATGACGCTTGGGTTCACAGTCGGGCGGGTGAACTGGCTATGCAAAAGGCAAAAGACACCATTCGGATGGCCGTAGCCAAGGCCGCCATGCTTCACCCATTAAAACCGCCAGAATATTCTGTTACACATGCAGCCTTGGTTGTAGGTGGTGGTATTGCCGGTTTGACAGCGGCTTTAGAGTTGGCCAAACAAGGTTTTGAGGTTCATCTGGTAGAAAAAACAGGCAAGCTAGGAGGGAATGCCAATCGGATTTATAAAACTTTAGAAGGGGCGGATGTTCAGGCATTTTTAAAAGATTTGGTTTCCCAGGTGACACAAGAGGAAAAAATTAAAGTTTACTTGAATAGTGAAGTTTTAAATACAGAAGGATTTATTGGTAACTTTTCGACTCAGATTAAAGATTATGTTACCAATGAAATAAAAGAAATAAAACATGGGGTGACTATTATTGCTACTGGCGCCTGCGAATTTAAACCCCAAGGCTTTTACAAATACGGAGAACATTCCTGTATTCTCACCTCGTTGGAATTAGCTGAAGCCCTTGCTAAAAACAAAGAGCAGTTTAAAAATGTGAATACGGTGGTCATGATTCAGTGTGTTGGTTCTAGAGACGAAGAACGACCATATTGTAGCCGCACCTGTTGTAGCTTAGCGGTTGAAAATGCTCTTGTTATAAAAGAGATAAACCCTGAGGTGGATGTTTATGTCCTTTACCGGGATATACGGACATTTGGATTTAAAGAAGATTATTACACTAGAGCTAGACAGATGAATGTTAAATTTATAAGATTTGAGAAAGAGACACCTCCGCAAGTAACTGTTGAAGGAGAGCGGATTAAAGTGCAGGTGTATGAGCCAGCTTTAAAGGAAAAAATTGAAATAAGTCCAGACTTTCTCGCTTTAAGTGCCGCCATTGTGCCTAATCCTGATAATGAAAAGTTATCCCAAACTTTCAAAATACCTCTTACTCAAGACAAATTTTTCTTAGAAGCCCACATGAAACTTCGCCCCGTAGATTTTGCTTCTGAAGGCCTATTTATGTGTGGCTTGGCTCATGGGCCGAAATTTATCAGTGAAAGTATTGCCCAGGCCAAAGCAGCAGCTAGTCGGGCAGCTACTGTGCTAAGCAAGGAAAAATTAAAGGGTGAAGCGATTATTGCCCAGGTTTATGAAGAGAATTGTGATGGTTGTGCCTATTGTGTTGATGTGTGTCCTTTCAAAGCTATTAAACTGGTAGAATATATGAACAAAGGCGAAGTAAAGAAAATAGTTGAAGTTAATGCTTCTTTATGTAAAGGTTGTGGTTGTTGTATGGCTACTTGTCCAAAACGTGGTATTATGGTGAAAGATTTTACTTTAGACATATTATCAGCCATGATTGAGGCTGCATTGGCCTCATAAGGCAAAAAGGAGGATTACCGATGCCAAAACGGGTTGGCATGGAAGTTTCTATTGGGATTGCAGAGGCAGTCAAACTGTGTGATGTGGATGTAATTTCGGCTTATCCCATTACTCCCCAGACGCACATTGTAGAACACCTTTCAGAGTTGGTGGCCAATGGGGAATTAGACGCTGAATTTATCCCGGTAGAATCGGAACACACAGCCATTAGTGTAGGCGCAGGGGCATCTGCTACAGGAGCCAGGGTTTACACCGCTACCAGTTCGCAAGGATTGGCCTTGATGCACGAAATTCTTTTTATTGTTTCATCCATGCGGTTACCAATTGTGATGACAGTAGCTAATCGGGCTCTTTCTGCTCCCATTAATATCTGGAATGACCATAGTGATATTATGGCAGAAAGAGACATAGGTTGGATTCAAACCTTTGCCATTAACGGGCAGGAAGCCTATGACCTTACTTTTCATGCCTTTAGGGTAGCTGAAGACGAAAAGGTACAATTGCCTGTAGTGGTAAACATTGATGGTTTTACTCTAAGTCATGTAATTGAACCTATAGAACTAGTGGAGAAAGAGTTAGTAGATAAATACCTTCCCCCCCGTAAACCTATTTTAACCCTACATCCGGACAACCCTGTTACGATGGGACCTGTAGGAATTCCTGAGGTTTATACAGAAGCAAGAAAACAGTTAGAAGTGGCATTAATGGACTCTAAAGAGGTTGTCGTAAAGGCCTGGCAGGAGTTCAAAAAGATTTTTGGTCGTGAATATCACCCGATAGAAACCTATAAGACAAAGGATGCAGAGTTGATTTTTGTGACGATGGGTTCTATAACCGAAACAGCTATGCTGGCGGTAGATAAGCTGCGGGAAAAAGGAGAGAAAGTAGGTTTAGTTTATATTCGTCTCTGGCGGCCCTTTCCTCATGAAGAGTTTTACAATGCTATCAAGAAAGCAAAGATACTAGCTGTGTTGGACAGAGCGATTTCTTACGGAACAAATAGTGGTCCTGTATATACGGAAATCAGGTCATCTTTGTTTGACAAAAAGAAAAAGCCCTATGTCCAGGGATTTGTTGCTGGTTTGGGTGGTAGAGATATACCAACGGAGCGTTTCTTTGAGATGATAGAAATAGCACGTAGTGCGGCTGAAAAGGGCGAATGCCCTCAATATATACACCTTGATGTAAAGGAAGATTAAATGTTTGGGTGGCAAGGTAAAGCATTAAGGGTAAATTTAAGTAATGGGTTTGTGGAAGAGGAGCTGATTTCAGAAAATCTTCTGGAGAATTATGTAGGTGGATGTCGTCTGGCTAAAGAGGTAGCGCGTTTAGAGGAAGTTTCGGCTGAGAAGAATAAACTAATTTTTGCAAGTGGTGCGTTGACGGGAACTGGGGTACCAACAGGAGCCTTCTGTAGCGTAGCAGGTTATGTTTCTCTTCAAGAGGATATCTTGTGTGCTCCTCTTTTATTACGCTTTGGTCCAGAACTGAAATGTTGTGGATATGATGTGTTGATTATAGAAGGTAAAGCGCCGGAGTGGTGTTATTTATTTATTACCGATGAAGAGGCTAAAGTTATTCCTGTAGCAGAAATGGAGGGTTATACTCCGGCAGAGATAGAAGAAGTCATCCGCTCTTCATTCAGTAAGTGGTATGGAAACGATATCAGAATTATAAGTATTGGCAAGGAAGGGGAGCAGCCTTCTGGTTTGGGTGGATTGGTAACTGACGGTTTGTTGGTGAATTATTCTGGTGGTCTGGGTAATGTCTTTGGAGAAAAGCGCTTAAAGGCCATTGCGGTTAGGGGCACTCTTGATATCAAGTTGGCCAAAGCGGCAGTATTTCAAAAGATTATAACTGATGCAATCAAAGATTTTAGAGAGAAGCGGAATAAGCTTTTTGAAACCGTCCACACTGTTTTTGCCCGGCTAGAGTTGCCTTTGTCCCGCGAAATCCACCATGGTGAAATAGAAAAAAAGGCCTGTCTCGCCTGTCCTATCGCATGTCTACATCAAAGAGAGGGTAAGTTTTTACCTAATTTTACCGTTACTTTTTGTTTTAGCGAACTCCTTGAGATTGAAAACATGGAAGATGCTTTAACGTTATATGACCTTTGTGAAAAAAGGGGAATTGATCCTGTAGCTTTGAGTGTGACTGGCAGAATGCTGATTGAATTGGCTAAAGTGGGAAAAGCTGATGTTACTTTAACACCAGGAGACACAAAACAACTTGTGGCCTTGATAGAAGATGAATCTTCTTTACTACATAAAGGTGGCTTTTGGCTGGCCCAACATTATCAATCAGAAACCCTGCTTCAGGATATTACAAAAAAGATAGATACAACCAGAGAAGAAATTTTTGCTCAAATTGAAGAAGCAGGAAAAAAGAAAGCTGTTTTAGAGGCGTTGGGTTTATGTCCTTATGCCCTGTTGGCATTTCCTTACGATGTGATAATTAAGGCCTTTGAGGCAGCTACTGGTAAGGCATTGGAAGTGAAAGAGTAGGAGCGAATATGTGTAAATATACAAAAAAACAATATTTTGGGTATGGAGCCTGTGCGTAGATATATCTACGTATTAACACAAGCACGCATTATATATGCATTGAGAGGATAGAAATGGACCCCAGAGATTACCGTATTCGGGTGGATACAAATAAATGCACGGGATGCAGGCATTGTGAGGTAGCCTGTTCTTTGGCACATACAGGAGATAGAAGTAATTATCATCGGGCTCGGATTCGGGTAATAGCCTTGGAGGACAGGTTTTTACCACTAATGGCTGGTCCTTATGTGTCTATAACTGAGGAATGTGCGTCTAAAAAATTGGTTAATATTAACGGTTTTGTTTATGACCAATGTGTACTCTGTCGGGCTTCCTGTCCTAATAAATCCATTTTTAAAGAGCCTGATAGTGGTATTCCTTTAAAATGCGATTTTTGTGGTTTTAGAGCCGAAGGCCCGGCCTGCATCCAATGGTGCACAAGTGGGGCTTTGACTTTAATTAAAATCAAACCGGAGGCAGAAGAAGAGTTATGAGTGTTGCCTCTGATTTTTTAAAAGAGGTTAACAGACGAAGTGGCGAGGCAGTCCAGTTGTGTTTTCAATGTTTTAAGTGTAGTTTGGGCTGTCCAGTGACTTTTGCCATGGACTTTCTGCCCCACCAGCTAATGCGGCTGGTTCAATTGGGTAGAAAGGAAGAGGTATTGGATAGCCACACTATCTGGGTATGTGCTTCCTGTGAGACCTGTACAACCCGTTGTCCTAATGAGATAGATATTGCTAAGGTGATAGATACCCTGCGCCAGATGGCACTAGAAGAAGAGAAGACTGCTGAAGGAGATGTTGCGGCATTTCATAAGGCATTTCTTGATTCAGTTAGTCATTTCGGGCGTTTGTGTGAATTGGAATTGATGTTTTGGTATAAGCTCCGCACGAAAAGGTTTCTAGACGATTTGTGGCTTGCGCCTGAATTATTAAAGCGGAAAAAACTTTCATTTAAGCCAAGTCGGGTAGAAAGAATAGGGGAAATAAAGCAAATATTTAAGAAGGCGGCTTTATGAACAAGATGAGAGTGGCGTATTATCCTGGATGTACTTTAGAAACTACAGCAAAGGAATTTGATATTACGAGTCGGAGTGTATGTGCGCAGTTAGGAATTGAATTAGTGGAGATTCCCGATTGGAATTGCTGTGGGGCAAGTTCCGCCCATGAAACCAATGATTATTTAGCCATAGCCCTGCCTGCTAGAAATCTTGTGGTGGCTGAGCAGGAATTGGGTCTGAATGTGGTTATTCCCTGTGCTGCTTGTTTTAACCGGCTTAAAGCGGCGGAAAAGGCACTTTTGAGCAGAACATATACCGAATTTGATTATGAAGGAAAGATAAAGGTCTATGACTTATTGAGCTTTCTTGCTCAACCTGAATATGTAAAGAGACTCAAAAAGAAGGTGGTAACGCCTTTAAAAGAGTTAAAGGCTGTAGCGTATTATGGCTGTCTCCTTTGTCGTCCTCCAGAGGTTACTGACCATCCCCAGCCAGAAAATCCCATGGAAATGGAAACCGTCTTGAAGGCAATCGGGGTAGAATGTTTGCCCTGGTCTTACAAAACCGACTGTTGTGGAGCGAGTTTAGTAGTAGCTAGACCCGACATTGTTCATCAATTGGTAAAAAGGCTTTATGATAGGGCCTTGGAAGTGGGGGCAGAATGTATTGTGACTGCCTGTCCTCTTTGCCATGCCAATTTAGATATGCGGCAGAAAGAAATCAATGAAAAATACCATAAGCACTATTATTTACCTATTTTTTATTTTACCGAGCTAATGGCTTTAGCCATGGGAATAGAAGGCACAGAAACATGGGCCAAGGGGCATTTTGTGGATCCCAGGCCCCTGTTAGAAGAGAGAAAATATTTATAAAGAGGGCGAAGTATGTTAGAAATAAGATTTCATGGACGAGGTGGTCAGGGAGCTGTTACCTGTGCAGAACTTGTTGCTAAAGCGGCAATTGCCGAGGGAAAATATGCACAGGCGTTTCCTAGCTTTGGAGCTGAAAGAAGAGGGGCGCCGGTAATGGCCTTTTTGCGGGTAGCAGATGAGCCAATCCGGTTGAGACAGAAGATTTATACGCCAGATGTGGTGGTAGTATTGGATCCGACTTTGTTAGGTCTGCCCAGCGTAGTGGAAGGGCTCAAGGAAGATGGTTTGATTATTACCAATGCCTCTAAATCTCCAGAAACCATCAAGAAAGAATATGGTTTTAAACAAAAGGTGGCAGCAGTTGATGCAACTAAGATTGCTTTAGATACCCTGCGGCTACCGATTACCAATACCACCATGCTGGGAGCCCTGATTAAAAGGACACAGATAGTGGGGATGGAGGCCTTAAGTGAGGCTTTAGAAGAACGTTTTGGTCGATTGGCCGAAAGAAATAAAGCAGCAATGGAAAGAGCTTTTAAAGAAATTAAAATAATGGAGTAAGCTATGGCTAAGATAGATGCCATCGTTAGTTGGAAAAAATTAAACCTGGGGGCAGCTATTACTGAACCAGGTAGTGCCCGCCAATTTCTCACCGGAGACTGGCGGACTCAGCGTCCTATCTTGAATAAAGAGGAATGTATAAGATGTGGTCGGTGTTGGATTTACTGTCCTGAGGCTGCTTACAACGAAGACGAAGAAGGTTATTTTATCTGTGACCTAAATTACTGTAAAGGTTGTGGTATTTGTGCCCAGGAATGTCCGGTAGGGGCAATCACAATGACGTTAGAAGAAACTTAAAGGGGAAGGTAAAATGATGCCAGCAGAGGAAAAAGCTTTTAAGGGTTTAAAGGCGAGAGAACTGCCTAAAGAAGAACTTTTTACCCAGGGCCATCGTGCCTGTCAGGGTTGTGGTGGAGCTTTGGCCTTACGCTTGGTTATGAAGGCAGTGGGTAATAGAGTAATTGTAGCTAATGCTACTGGTTGTATGGAAATCATCTCTTCTGCCTTTCCGCAAACGGCCTGGGAAGTGCCATGGATACATGTGGCCTTTGAAAATGCAGCAGCGGTAGCTTCAGGTATAGAATCTGCTCTCAAGGCGTTGATGCGTAAAGGAAGGTTAAAAAAGGAGAAAATTTTTGTCCTTGCCATTGCTGGCGATGGAGGAACGGCGGATATTGGTTTACAAGCTCTCTCAGGGGCATTGGAGAGGGGACATGACTTTGTTTATGTCTGCATTGACAATGAGGCTTATATGAATACCGGTATTCAACGGTCTTCTTCCACACCTTTTGGTGCTCGGACAACAACCTCGCCTGCTGGTAAAAAGAGTATTGGCCAGGTAACATGGAAGAAAAATGTGGCCGAGATTGCTATGGCCCATCATATTCCTTATGTAGCTACAGTATGCCCTACATATTATCAGGATATGATGAATAAGGTTAAAAAAGCGATTACAACACCTGGACCAGCTTACATTCACTGTTTGGCTCCATGTCCTACAGGCTGGCGTTGCAGCCCAAACTTGACTATTGAAGTAGGGCGTCTAGCCGTGGAAACAGGGGTGTTTCCTTTGTATGAAGTGACCAATGGAGAGTGTAAAATCAACTATCCACATCGTCGGTTGAAACCAGTACGGGAGTATCTTCAATTGCAAGGCAGATTCAGACATTTAACTGATAAATACATTGAAATCATTCAAGAACGAGTAAAAGAAGAGATAGCCAAGTTACAGGCCCTAGAGAAATTCAGCAGTTTTTATAAAAACGCCTTAGCCAATTTTTGAAGGTCTCTAAACTACCGGTTTAAAAGCTGACTAGGAGAAGCCTAGTCAGCTTTTTTTAATTCTAATTGGATATTTTGAATTTTAATCAGATTTAAAGTGACACTCAGAAGTCTGGATACGGATGAGCAGAAGCCATTGTTTCCAACCAGTCTCGATTTAATAAGGAGGGTAAATTTTACATTGACAGGGAAATAAGAATGCTTTATAGTCCTAGCAATGTTATAATTTTTTGCATTTAAATTAAGGTAATAAGTATGACTTTTTATAAGCAGGTTAGGCCTATTTTAATGGCCATTGAGAAAGAAATAGGTTCCCATTTGGAGGCCCGCACACCACTAGCAGAGGAAGTGAGTCGATATATTTTAAAAAGCGGGGGCAAAAAACTTCGTCCCTTATTGTTTGTCCTTTCCTCCCATCTGTGTGGCTGTGAAAATGGAGAAGAAATTCGCCTTGCTCCTATTTTTGAATATTTGCATGTAGCCACTCTTTTGCATGATGATGTGATAGATGAAGCCCATCTTCGTCGGGGGAAACCTACCGCCAATAACGTGTGGGGAAATACAATTCCTATTCTGGCAGGAGACTTCCTTCTGGCCAGGGCCTTAGAACTGGCTGCTTCTTCAGGTCTTTTAAAGATGGTTCAATTGCTTGCCCAAACTACTTCCTGGCTGGCCCAGGGAGAAATTCTGGAGATAGTAAAAACAGATGCTTTAGATTTAAGCGAAAAAGAATATTTTGAAATCATTAATGGTAAAACAGCCGTCTTGATTGCAGCGTCTTCACGGCTGGGAGCGGTTTTGGCTGGGGCTGAAGAGGATAAGGAAAATGCCCTTCAAAAATATGGCCACCGTTTGGGCCTAGCCTTTCAAATTATTGATGACGTGCTGGATTATATTGGGAGTGAGAAGGAATTTGGTAAACCTGTCGGGCATGATATTAAAGAAGGGAAGGTCACTTTGCCTTTAATTTACGCCCTAAAGGCATGCACGCTGGAAGAAAAAAAACAGGTGAAAAAGCAATTTGAACGCCGGAAAGAGGAGGATATTGCTGCCATTGTGACCTTGGTAAAAGCAAAAAAAGGGCTTGAGTTGGCAACAAATAAAGCCATAGAGTTTGTGAAAGAGGCTAAAGAAGCATTATCAATTTTCCCCCCTCATCCTGCCAAGGAGATTTTACTCCAGATAGCCGATTTTGTCATAAAACGCCGCTATTAAAAAATTATGTGGTTACTACTTTTTCTTTGGTTCCAATTTTTCTTTTGCAGTGCCCTGATTTTTATTGCCGGGATAAAGCTATCTTTTTATGCCGATGTCATTGCCGAAAAAACAGGGCTGGGTAAAAGCTGGATTGGTATGCTTATGCTGGCTCCTGTGACTTCCTTACCTGAACTGTTTAACGGGCTGAGTGCCATCCTTTATGTCAGTGCCCCTGATCTTGCTGTAGGAGATATTTTGGGGAGCTGTGTCTTTAATTTGTTAATTCTGTGTTTTTTGGATGTTTTTTCGGGAAGACTTCCTCTTACTTCCAGAATTAATGCCCATCATACCTTTGCTGCCGGCTTTGGTATTATTATGCTTGCCTTGGTAGGGATGGGAATTACGAGCACAACCTCCATGCCCCATTGGAAGTGGATAGGGATTTCCAGCCCCATTTTAATCTGCCTTTATATTGTTGGGATGAAAATTTTTTATAAGACAGATAAAAAAACTGTCTCCAACGAGACCAATTCCAGTTATACTGATATCTCTCTTTCTAGTTCTTTGCAAAAATTCAGCTTGAGTGCTCTCGTAATTGTTATAGCTGCTACCTGGCTGCCCAAGGTAGGCGCTGCCTTAGCCACAGCTACCGGTTTGGGCCAAACCTTTATTGGAAGTATTCTTATTGCCTTTTCCACCTCTTTACCTGAAGTTGTCGTTTCTCTCTCTGCTTTGAGATTAGGGAATGTTGATATGGCTGTATCTAATTTAGTGGGTAGTAACCTGATAAATTTATGCCTTTTGGCAATATATGATGTTTTATTTCTCGCTGGCCCCTTGCTTGCTTTTGTGCACAAGAATCAGTTAATCAATGTTTTTTCCGCTATTATGATGGCAAGTATATTTATCTCGGAATTGAATTTACACCCTCGGAAAAAAATATTGTTCTTGAGCTTTGGTAGCTGGGCAATTATAAGCGTATACCTTTTAAACCTAGGAGTCCTTTATTATTTAAAATAAAAAATAAGCATACTATGGATGGTAT